>JBOGJY010000498.1:0-3482 GCA_050745325.1 Terriglobia bacterium | reverse complement strand
CTGAAGATCTCGGAGCACACGGTAAAGTTTCATGTAAGCTCCATTTTCACCAAGCTCGACGTTTCTTCACGCGCCGAAGCCGTCAGTCTGGGCTTCCGCCTGGGATTAATCCTGATTTAGCGGGTTGAGATCAGGCGGTGCGAAGGAGAACTATGAATTCAATCATGCAAGATGTCTCATACCCCGGCGCCGCCATTCCGCAGCCACAAATGGCAGAGCCGGATTCTGACGCTACCCTGCTCGACGCCTACTCCCAAGCCGTCATCTACGCTGCCGAGCGCGTGAGCCCATCGGTGGTGAACATTCACGTTACGCATCACGCCAAAGGAAGAAAGGCGGACCGCGAAGCGCAGGGCAGCGGCTCTGGCTTCATTTTCACCCCCGATGGTTTTATCCTCACCAACAGCCACGTGGTTCATGGGGCGGACAAAATCGACGTAACGCTTGCCGGCGGCGGCGCCTACTCCGCCGAGCTTGCTGGCGATGACCCTCACACCGATCTGGCGGTGCTTCGCATCAGCGCGCCGAATCTCGCCCCCGCGCTCTTCGGTGACGCGCAATCGCTGCGAACCGGCCAGCTTGTGATCGCCATCGGGAACCCTTACGGCTTTGAGTGCACCGTCACTGCCGGAGTGGTGAGCGCCCTCGGCCGCAGCCTGCGAGCGCGCTCCGGCCACCTGATCGATAACATCATCCAGACGGACGCGGCTTTAAATCCCGGCAATTCCGGCGGACCGCTTGTGACCTCGCGCGGCGAGGTGATTGGCGTCAACACGGCCATCATTCTGCCCGCCCAGGGCATCTGCTTTGCCATCGCCATCAACACGGCAAAGTTTGTCGCGGGCCGTCTCATCAAGGAAGGCAGAATCCGGCGCAGCTACATCGGCGTGGCCGGGCAGGACGTTCCCCTTCACCGCCGCCTGGTCAGGTTGCACAACCTGCCGGTGGAAAGCGGCGTGCTTGTGACTTCGCTCGAACCGGCAAGTCCTGCTGTCCGCGCCGGCCTGCGGGAAGGCGACGTAATCGTGGGGTACGCCGCGCAGCCCGTCCAAGGCATTGACGACCTGCATCGCGTGCTCACCGACCGCCAGGTGGGCGTAACCTCTCCGTTGACGGTCATCCGCAACCACGAGAAGCGGACGGTCTACGTTATTCCCGCCGAGGCCCCAGCGTGAGCATTCGCAGCCTCCTTTTTTGAGCCGACGGCTCCTGCCCCCCGAAGGGGAGCGCCATGAAGTGCCGTGGGCTGTAGCGGCGGCGTCCTCGCCGCCGGTCTTTACCATTTAAGAACCGGCGGCCAGAGGCCGCCGCTACAGCTTTTACGCCTATACCCTTCGCTCCTGGCAATGCCCGCCTTTCATTGTGATATTATTTTTGCTCTGCTGCCTCACCATGAGGCGCAAATGTTCCGCAACCAAGAGTGACCATGAAAGGTTATCGCATCGCCCTTTTGCCCGGCGACGGCATCGGCAAAGAGGTGGTTCCCGCCGCCGTCCAAGTGCTCAAAGCCGCCGCCCGTGATTTCACGCTTTCCTTCGAGCCGTTTGAGTGGGGGTGCGAATATTACCTGCGAACTGGCCGCATGATGCCGCCGGATGGCCTTGACCAACTCCGCCCGTTTGACGCCATTCTGCTCGGCGCCATCGGCCATCCAACCGTCCCCGATCACATTTCACTGCGCGAGCTGCTGCTGCGCATCCGGTTCGAGTTTGACCTCTATATCAACCTGCGCCCGGTGGAAATCCTGGCTGGTCTCGAGTGCCCTCTGCGCGGGAAGAAGCCGGAAGACGTGAACATGCTCTTCATCCGTGAAAACAGCGAAGGCGAATACAGTGGCCTCGGCGGAAGGTTCCATCGCGGCGCTCCGGAAGAAGTGGCCATTCAGGAGTCTGTTTTCACGCGCCGGGGCGTCGAGCGCGTCATCCGCTACGCCTTCGACCGGGCGCGGCTGCGGCCTCGCAAGCGTCTGGCGAGTGTGACCAAATCCAACGCCATGCAGTACGCCATGGTGATGTGGGACGAGGTCTTCCGCGAGGTGGCGAAGGATTATCCAGACGTTGAGACCGCGCAGTATCACGTGGACGCGGCGGCGGCGCGCATGATTACCCACCCGGAGAGCCTCGACGTGGTGGTCGGCTCCAACCTTTTCGCCGATATTCTCACCGACCTTGGCGGCGCGCTGCAGGGCAGTCTTGGCCTGGCTGCGAGCGCCAACATCAATCCCAGCCGGCGCCTGGGACCGCCCGTTTTCGAGCCGGTGCATGGCAGCGCGCCCGATATCGAGGGCCGCGGCATTGCGAATCCCATCGCCACCATCTGGGCCGCCTCGATGATGATGGAACATCTGGGTGAGCCCGCAGCCGCCGCGCGCATTTCGAAGGCCCTTCACGCGGTCACGGGCGAAGGCCGCGTGCGCACGCCGGACCTGGGCGGCAAGAATACAACGGTGGAGTTTGCCGCCGCCGTCGAGGGAAAAATATGACGCTCGAAAATAACATCGAAGAATTGTTTTCGCGCCAAAGCGCCGAATACGGCGGCGAATACTTTGCCGCTTTTCAGGAGCTTAAAACGGGTTTAAACGAGGGCGCGATCCGCGCCGCGGAGCCGGACTCCAGCGCGCCCCAGGGTTGGAAAGTGAACGCGTGGGTGAAGAAAGGCATCCTGCTCGGCTTCCGCATCGGCAGCATCGTGGACGTTTCCACCGGCGGCTTCCCTTTCTTCGATAAGGACACTTACCCGCTGAAGGCGTTCTCTCAGGCGCCGGGGCTGCGCATTGTGCCCGGCGGATCCGCCATACGCGACGGCTGCTACGTCTCGAAGGGCGTCACGTGTATGCCGCCCATGTACATCAATGCGGGCGCTTATGTGGATGAAGGCACGATGGTGGATTCGCACGCGCTGGTCGGCTCCTGCGCGCAAATCGGCAAGCGATGCCACCTGAGCGCGGCGGCGCAAATCGGCGGCGTGCTCGAGCCGGTGGGCGCGCTGCCGGTCATCATTGAAGACGATGTCCTGGTGGGTGGCGCCTGCGGCGTTTACGAGGGCGCAATTGTGGGCCGCGGCGCCGTGCTCGCCGCCGGGACCATCCTGACCGGCTCAACTCCCGTTTACGACTTGATCCGCGACGCCGTCTACCGGCGTGAAGACGATTCCCCGCTACGCATTCCCGAAAATGCCGTCGTCGTGCCCGGCTCGCGCGCGGTCACCAAGGGGCGCGGCCCCGAGCTCGGCCTTTCGCTCTATACGCCCGTCATCGTTAAATACCGCGATGAAAAAACGGGCGAAGCCGTCCGGCTGGAAGATTGGTTGCGCTAGAGCTGCAAGAGTTCTTACTGCGCCGGGTGCAGCACGAGTTTCTGCACGCGCCAGTTCAAAAGTTCGCCAGTGTAGAGAACGTTTTCCGAAGGGCACGCCATTTCGTGCACCCAGCCGAACTGCCCCAGTTGCTTCCCAGCTTTTCCGAAGACGCCGAGAATCTTCCC
>JBOGJY010000497.1:0-2099 GCA_050745325.1 Terriglobia bacterium | reverse complement strand
AAACGGCTTACCAAACCGGAAACCAAGCGGAGCGGAACTCTACCCAAGCCGCAATCTCCTTTATTTTGTGTAATATGCCTCATTGTACCGGATCAATCCGGCTATCCCCTTCATATTCAGTCGATTGTCGTGATTTTACAATCATTAGAGTCCGGTTCGTTCCGGTTCGTTCCGGTTTCGACCCTTTGTTTTCAATGACTTGAAAAAAGTAAAACAATCCTTTTTGGTTTTCAACTCTCTTTGGCCCCCATTTCTGCCTCGCATTCCCCTGTTTTTGATCCCGCGGCCGGGGCACTGGGTGGCCCTTTCGTCGTGAGACGAGGGACGAGAGTCACGGGACGAGGGTCGAGAGGCAAGTCCGGGACCCTTGCTTTTTCCCTTATCCCTTGTCCCTTGACTCTTGCCCCCGTCTTTTTATTCTACCCCCCGGCTCTGATCCTTTGGAGACGAATGAGACAAACGAGACGATTTATTTCCAAGACAAGGGATTTGCTGCAGCGGCGGCCTCTTGCCGCCGGTCTTTACGATTAAAAACCGGCGGCCAAAGCCAGAATGGGGCCGCCGCTACAAAAATCAAACTGACCCACTACCGGGGCAGCTTATGGCTTTGCGTTTCAGCGCGGCTCACGGCTTCCTGCCGAAGCGCCGGGAGGAAACATATTCAAACCTTAGGCTTTGCGGTGTAAACTCCCGCTCATGAGGATTTCCGGCTCGGAACGCCCGCCAAGTCCCCTGAGCGAGGCTGTACCTGGGAGTCAGCAAATAAGAAGGGGATTATGACGTTGCGGCCAAGCCCGGCGGAATCGAACTCCACGCTCTCGCGGTTTCAAGCCAGAGGGGCCAAACGGGCTGGCCGGCCCCGCGCATCTCGAAAGGCTTTGTTCCTCCTCGTAGTTGCCGCCGCCATGCTATGCGGAGTTCAGCGCTGCTTTGCCCAGCAGTCTTCAAAAGCTTCTGATAGTCTTCTCGATACCAGGGGCAACGTCTATTATGCGAGCGCCAAGCCCTATATCGACGACTCCATCCCTAAATTGAAAAAGGCTGTACACGAACTGCGTGGGCTTAAGCCGGCCCGGAACCAACAGCAGTTGCCCGTGATCCTTGGCGAGACCGGCGGCCAGCTCAAAGCTTTGGTGGAGAAACTGCCCAACTTGATGGCGCAGGAAGATGTGGTCCAGTTTCAGTCTGAGGATAATGGAAGTCACGCCCAGCGGCTTCGGCACAAATACAATTATCTGATTCTGGTTCGCCAGGGCAATGGCGAGCCAACTTTTGAGGAACGCAGGACCGGGTTCAACGGCCGGAATATCGGGCAGGCCGGACTCGAAGAGGGCTTTGTTGTGACGGCCGGCTTCGCCACAATATGGCGCTTCTTTTTGCCTTCGGTCCAGCCGGAATCGAGGTTCCGCTACCTGGGAACGCAGCAGGTAAACAAGATCCCCACCTATGTGGTGGGCTTCGCACAAAGGCCGGGCTGGGTTACGTTTCCAACGTATTTCGTAGTGAATCAAACCTCGACGCCATGTCTTTTCCAAGGCGTAGCGTGGATTGAAAGGTCTGGCTTCCGGATCGTCCGTCTGCGCACGGATCTACTGGCCCCCAGACCGGACTTCAACCTACAGAAAATGAGTACGGTGGTCAGTTTTGGTCCGGCGCGCATCGCGCAGGTTGCATCGCCGTTATGGCTGCCCGTGAAAGCGGAGGTTACGGCCGGCATCGGAGGTTACTTTTATAAGAACGCGCATCATTATTCCAGGTATCAATTGTTCCGGACGCAGGTCAGGTTCCTGCCGCCAGGTAAGCAATAGCGCATTCGGGCGCTGGTTGCGCGCTACTCTTTCAGCGCGGCGAGCACTTCATGAATGTGGCCGTCAACTTTGACTCTGGGGAACACCTTCTTCACCTTGCCGTCCGCCCCGATAATGTATGTGGTGCGAACGACGCCCATGCTTTTGCGGCCGTACATATTTTTTTCCTGCCACACGCCATAGACTTCGAGCGTGTGATGGCTGTCGTCGGACAGCAGAGGGAAGTTCAGCGAATACTTGTCGCGGAATTTCTGCAGATCCTCCACGCTGTCTCCGCTCATGCCCACCACG
>JBOGJY010000496.1:0-1823 GCA_050745325.1 Terriglobia bacterium | reverse complement strand
GGTCTTTACTATTTAAAAGCCGGCGGCCAGAGGCCGCCGCTACAAACCACAGTTATCACACAGACTCTTTAACCTCGCCGAAAGCTTGCATCTTCCTGACGCTCAAACCGAATTTCGTGAATAATCCAGGTTTAAGCTCCCTACCTTAGAACCATGAGGAGCAATTTTTATGATTGAAGTTGAGCAACTGACGAAGCGTTACGGTCCGGCGCTCGCCGTCTCGAACGTCAGCTTTGAGGCGAAGCAAGGCGAGGTGCTGGGATTCCTGGGGCCCAACGGCGCCGGAAAGACCACCACCATGCGCGTCATCACGGGTTACCTCCCGCCCACCTTCGGGCGCGTGAAGGTGGCGGGCTTCGACGTGGTGGAGGAATCGCTTGAAGCGCGGCGGCACACCGGCTATCTTCCTGAGAATCCGCCTGTCTATACGGATATGAGAGTGTCGGAGTATCTCGCTTTCGCGGGTCGCATCCGGGGCGTGCTGCGGCGGGATTTGAGGCGGCGCATCGCTGACGTGAGCGAAAAGTGCGCCATCGCAGACGTGCAAAGGCGGCAGATTGGCAAGCTGTCTAAGGGCTACCGCCAGCGCGTCGGGCTGGCTCAGGCGCTGATCCATAATCCGGACGTGCTGGTGCTGGATGAACCGACGGCGGGTCTCGACCCGAAGCAGATCATCGAGACGCGGCAGTTGATTCGCAGCCTCGCGGGGCAGCACACCGTGGTGCTGAGCACGCACATCCTGCCCGAGGTCTCGAAGACCTGCGATCGGGTAGTAGTGATTAACGCGGGTAAGATTGTGGCCGTCGGAACGCCCGGCGAGTTGACGCGGCGCTTGCAGGGATTCGAAACCGTTCTTGTCACCGCCGAAGGGCCGCGCGAGGAGATGAAGGCCCAGCTTGAAAAAGTCGAAGGCGTGAGCCGGGTGGAAGAGCATGACGTGGCGGATAACCGCGCGACGTTCGAAATCCATGCGGAGAAAGAGAAAGACGTCCGCAGCGAGCTCGCGCGCGTCGTGGTGGAGTCGCGCTGGCGGCTGATCGAGCTGAAGACCAGCGGACTGAGCCTGGAAGATATCTTCCTCAAACTGACCACACGGGATGTGGGCGAAGAGGCGGGCGGCAGTGAACAACCCGGTATAACTCAAGATGGATAGCCGCCCTTGCGAGCTGGGGCGAGGCTACGAAAAACCGTCCCATTTATCCCATTTGTCTCAAATTTCTCAAAGTGGTCTGATATGTTGAATGAGGGCCTTGTAGGCCTTGTAGCGCAGAGTTTTGCGGTTAAAACTCTGCGGCTTTTTGTTGGGACCACTAAAATGCCGCAGAGTTACAAAACAACTTTGCGCTATAAAGCGAATGCCCCAAAGATTAGAAAATAGCCGTACCGACGGACTCCTCACCCACCCTCGTACCTCGGGCGCCCTCTCCCCGCAAGCGGAGCGAGGGTGTTATCGAATTCCCTTTCCCTCGCCCCGCAGGGGAGAGGGTGGCGAACCCTTCGGCTCCGCTCAGGATAAACTCCGCGAGCCGGGTGAGGGGCTTTGAAGGCAGAGATGAAACTCCGCCCAGAGGCTCATGATGCAAGCGAGGGAAAACAGAAAGGCCAGCAAAGCGCGCCTGCTGATGGATCAAAAACAGACGGCATGGGAGGAAGAAATGGGGGGCAAAAGGGGGCTAAAAAACAAAAAAGGATTGTTTTACTTTTTTCAAGTCATTGAAAACAAAGAGTCGAAACCGGAACGAACCGGAACGAACCGGACTCTAATGATTGTAAAATCGCTGCAATCGACTGAATATGAAGGGGATAGCCGGATTGATCCGGTA
>JBOGJY010000495.1:0-7019 GCA_050745325.1 Terriglobia bacterium | reverse complement strand
TGAACGATAACAGCAGTTTTCCCTGGGCATTAGGGCGGAGGCCGTGAAACGTTCGAACCACGGCGCGATTGTCGCCGCCCGCCTCTTTGAAAATATCAAAATCCCGAAGCAGGGCAATTCCATTGCAGTCCACGTCGAAGACCCGCCTGCCCACGCCGTCCCCGCCCAGGTCGTCCGGGCCGAAGTAAGTCTCGGCGAAGTAGAGCGTAACGGAATAGTGCCCTTCCGGAACGGGAACGGCATAACTGAAATTGCCATATCGCTCCTCGGTATAAAGGCCGGAATCCTGGCTACCCTGAACCCGGTTAACGCTGGTTGACAGACGCCCCCCCATGAAATAGCGGTCGGGTTTCCACACATGCCCAGCCGCGTCGGTAAAGGGATGGTTTTGAGGAACGATTCGAATCGGCTGAATTTTCCCCGACGGGGTAGGGGCAATCTGGAGCGCATTAAGGATCGGATTACCTACCCCCATGATAAAGCTCAGATGGAGCTCGCCGTCGGCTGCGGGAGAAACATCCTTGAACACGCGCTCATCCGCGACATTCGTGCCGCCAGCGTCACTGTAAATATCGAAACCGGTGAGCAGGGGCTTCCCGTTCAAGTTAACCGAGAACACGCGGCTGGATTCCCCGCCCCCATGAGGGGTTGCCGGTCCATATTCCGTCTCCACAAAGTAGAGCCGAAGCTCGTAGTCGCCAGGTTTTAAGGGAATATTGTAGGAAAATTCGCCTTCGCGCGCGGTCTCGAACAAGATCGGGTCCGCAGCTCGCGCGATAAATACCTGTGGTTCGACAACTGCTTGGCCGCCGGTGTAATCGCGATCCGGTCCCCAACTCTCGCCGCTCTGATCTATGTAATTGTTCTTCTGATAACCGGCAATGATCCGCACTACGCTTCCCGCGGGAGCCGCCGCGACTACGGCCGGCACGGAAGCCTTAGAGAGCTGCGGCGGCACAGCCACCGCCTGCTTATGCTCCACTCTTACTCTTGCCGCTCTTATTGCCGCTAATACGCCGGCAACCATTGCTAGAGCGAGCAGCGCAAGAGCCAATCGCCATCTCATGGCGCTCATTCGCGCGAGAATTGGCGCCCTGGCGGCGCCCTTTGCGTGCGTGGCCGCAATAGAACCTGCCCGAGTGGGGTTATCCTGCGGAGCGGCGAATGGGTTGTTCCGCAGGCCGTCGCCCTCCTGGGGCCAGAGAAAATCAGCAGAAAGCGTCCGGCCAGCCGAAGGCGTGCCTGCTTCGCTCTGATGATGGAACTGGGGGATGTAGTGGCCGACTTGTAGGGAGATAACCACCGGGTGGTCTCGCCCTTCGAATTCATAGTACCGCTTGAGTTTCTCGCGAAGCCGGTGGGCCTCGACGCGAACGATGGAGTCTTCTTTGGGATTGAAATTTGTCGGTCGGCCTAGCGCCTCGACTCCGATGTTGTACTCCTTGATTGCATCTTCCTGCCCCTCAAAGTACTTCATTCCGATGTACCGGAGCATCTTAGCTAGATTGGGGGACCGGGCAAAAATCTCCGAGGCGAGGACCGTTTCTAACTCTTCCCTTTCAATTTCGGCTTGAGTTTGAAGGGGCATATTACTCGAAAAAAGTCTATCACAACAGAAAAGTGACGACAAACAACAGAAATTCTGTGTTAACCCCGCCAAAAAGTTCTCGTTAACCCCCGTAACGGTCCGATATGTTTCCGCTATGTTATGGAGAGTTAGCCCGACGCTAACCCCTTTAACCTTGACGAGAAAGCGGCATCGCGTTCAAACTCCGCCACGATGTTGGGTTTGCTGAAAGTTGCGATCGCCAAATGCAGTTTCTTCGTGGATCACCAACAAGTAATTTCCTTTGGTCGGGGCCAAAGCGACAATGCGCGCTCGTGGCGATTGCGCCGCCTGGGCAGCGTCCACTTGTAGGACGTGGAAGAATAAAACAGGGGCCAACTGCGAAGCCCAGGCAGGAATTGAATGGCCAATGTATTGTGAGGAGGGAAAATGCAAAAAATAGCTCGCATGATCTCGGTAGGTGTTATTTTCGCCACTTTGGCGTTTGCAACCGCCGCGATCGCACAGAACACGAATTCGGGAGATATCCGGGGCACGGTGACGGATCCCTCGGGAGCCGTCGTGCCAGGAGTGTCCGTTAATGTAACCAATGTTAATACGGGGACGACGAAAACTTTCATCACTAATGACGCCGGACTCTACGATACGGTCTCGACGCCTCCCGGAGATTACAAAATTACGTTTACGAAGCCCGGTTTCAAACAATTGACGCTCGGACCCGTTGTGCTCCGCGTGGCGATCATCACGGAGAACGCGGCCCTTCAGGTAGGCGCGGTGACGCAGAATGTGACCGTCAATGCGGGTGGCGCGCCGCTCCTTCAGACCGAAACCGGCCAGCAGGGGACTGTTATGGTGGCGAGCGACATTGAGAAGCTGCCCCAGTTGGGCGCGGGGATCACCGGCAACGACTGGGCGAACTTCAATATCTATCTCCCCGGCGCCAGCGGCACCACGCAGGGGCGGAACTCAATGAGTCGAGGCGCGTGGGACGGCGGCGACGCGGTTTCCATAAACGGCAATCTGCCGAACTTCGGCAACTTCCTCCAGGACGGCGCCAGCACCATACTGCCAGCGAGCTACAACAACGACGATGAGATCTTCGAGACTATCTCGGAAGTGCAGGTTAATACCTCCTCATTTTCAGCGGAGTACGGCATGGGCGGCGTTGTCTTCAATCAGATCAGCAAAAGCGGAACCAATAGTTGGCACGGGTCTGCTTACGAGTACCTGCAGAACAACGCTCTGAATGCCGCGGGCTATTTCAATAATCAGGCGCCCCTGATGAAGACAAACCCGCTAAACCCCAGCGGCCCGGAAATTCCGAATCCGGCGCATCAAGTGCCGTATTTGCGTTACAACGAGTGGGGCGGCTCGGTCGGCGGGCCGATTATCAAAAACAAGCTCTTTTTCTACTTCGACCGCGACAAGATCAGCAATAACAGCGCGGCGAGCGGGTTCGTCACCGTTCCCACTGCCGCCATGGAGGCGGGTGATTTCACGGGGATGTACCCGATGTATGACCCGCTTACCACGACCGGCAAAGGCGCAACGTTAAGCCGGGCGCAGTTTGCCAACAACATGATTCCGATGACGCGCTTCGACCCTGTGTCGTCAAAAATCATGAGCTCCAACTATGGCTGGCCCACTGCTCCAAGAGGCGTAGGAACCTGCGCTCCCGCGCCATACGAGAACGAGTGTACCAACAACCTATTCCTTTCGCATACCAATCCTGCCCCCGTTACACGCTATTTTGGGCGCTTGGACTATGATCTGAACGCAAAGAACCGTATCAGCTATTCCATCAGTGAGAAGCAAAACCCGGGCGTCGATAATGGTCTGTTCACCTGTCCGCTCGGCTGCGGGAGCGGCTTGGTGACCGGTTACAACACTCAGGTGACCGACACGTGGACGCTCACTCCGACGACGTTGAACGAATTTCGATTTGGTTATACCCGGCAAGGCAACTATTTCCTTTCCCAATCCATCGGGTTGAATCCCGCAACGGCGTTTGGCCTGCAAGGTACCCATTTCAACCAATTCCCACAGATCGGTGGATTCGGCGGCCCGGACGCCGTAAACACGTTGGGGCCCGCGACGGACGCTATTTACGTCGAGACCTCCTTTGACCAGTCGGATGTTGTCACGCTGATCCACGGCAAGCACATCCTGAAGTTCGGCATTGAGGTGCTGATGAGCGAGGGTAACACCACGGCCTGGGGTGCCAATAGCGCCGGCAACTACGCCTTTACCGGACAGTATACCGCGGGCGTGAGCAATGGAGCGCTGAACACGGGAACTGCCGGGTCGGGCTTTGGCGATTTCCTACTGGGCAACGTCGAAAACTGGTCCGCGCTAAATCAATTTATGACGGGCATGCGGATGAAGAGCCCGCAAGCCTTCGTTCAAGACGACTGGAAAGTGAAGCCCAATCTGACCGTAAACCTGGGCTTGCGCTGGACAGGAAATACGGGCATGAGCGAGCAACACAATCGCTTGGGCGACTTCGACCAGAATCTCATCAACAACGTTGGTCCCTTCTCGGGCACGGCAGGCTCAATATGGTTTGCAAGCCAGGACAACCGGACCACGCTGCAGAAGCCGGTCTGGAACATCTTCCTTCCGCGCGCCGGCTTTTCCTGGGAAGTCAAACCTTCCACGGTCATCCGCGGCGGCGCAGGGTTCTTCGCATACAACTACAGCATGGACCTTTACGGAGGTGAGGGTGGCGGGCAAATGGGCTTCGGCGCCGCGTTTCAGGGCAGCAACAACGACCCGGATGCGGCCGCAGGGGACACGGGCTGGATTGCCGGCACCGGCAACACCACCCCACTCTATTTAAGCTCGAACGCTACGATGATGACCAATGCTCTGCCTTACGTCCAGGCATCGCGGAACCCGGCGTCCTACATAAGCAATCCCGTTTATAGCCCCCCTTACGAACCCTATGACATCAAGCCCGGAGAAATCTGGGAGTGGACGCTCTCGGTGGAGCACGAGTTCGCCAAAAACTTTATGGTGTCGATTTCTTATGTCGGCAGCCACGCCACGAATTTGCAATACGTGACCAACCTCAACCAAATCACTAACCCTGCCCTGCTGAACTCCCTGGATGTCTCCGCTTGCAACGGGGCAACGCCCGCGTCGATCGCGGCGAGCCCCAGTACCTGCGAACGTCCATATCCGGCGTTCGGAGGCCTCGGCGGCTCGAACTTCAACGCCATTTCCAACTACAATTCGCTGCAACTCGTGGTGCAAAAGCGTTTTTCCAACGGGCTGAGCTTCAATGCGAATTATGCCTGGACGCACATGTTGGATGAACAGGACTCGGCTGGATGGGGAAGCACGGCCGGGGCGCAGGTATGGCAATTCGGGGATAATCCAGCCTCGAACTATGGGAATGCAAATTTCGACGTCCCGCAGGCGTTTAAGGCGACGGCGTATTATGAACTGCCCTTTGGCATCGGCAGGACCTTTATGAACAAAAACGCGCCTGCGGACGCCGTCCTGGGCGGATGGCGGGTCTCAGGAACGTTTATCTTGCAGAGTGGCACTCCGTTCACGGTGCTGGACAACGGCGTGAACGATTATTCCCAGGCCGGCAATGTGTTCGCCAACCCCGTATCCAGCGTCTCTGCTCTCTCAGGCAGTTGCCCGGGTGGCACGGCCGTGGGAACGCTGAGCTGCTGGTTCAACCCCTCTGCGTTTGAGACCCCGGCTCAGCAGGGCAACGGAGCGTTCGGGTTTGGAGGCAGGAATACGCTTTTCGGTCCACACCTCTTTAACGTTGATCTATCCTTGGCGAAGACCTGGAAATTTAAGGAGCGTTTCGGGTTCACGCTTCGCTCGGACTTCATTAACGCGCTGAACCATCCGAGTTTCACGCTACCCAACAATAACGTGGCGAGTTCTGGTGTGGCCACCATCAAAGGTGTCTCGAACGCCGCTCGTACGATCCAACTAGGCGCACGGTTTTCCTTCTAACCACGCTCGTTTAAAAAAAGGACGGCGGCAGATGCCGCCGTCCTTTTTGTTTCTCTTGTCAGCGAACGAAGCGCTGAACCAATGTTCGCTCTGCGTATAATGGATACATGAGGAGACGAGAAGCTACTGTTTTGCTATGGGCAGTGCTCTTCATTGTCGCCCGCCCATGTTTCTCCCAGTCCGCGCCCAACCGCCAGCAACAACTGGAATCCCACGCCCGTCAGGCGCAGGAATACCTGAGCGAGCACAAGCTTGATCTCGCGGCGTCTGAATTTAGCGCCATCGTGGCGCTCGACCCGAACAACGTGGATGCCCGCGGGAACTTAGGGGTGCTGTTATTCTTCCAGGGCAAGTATGCGGAGGCCATTCCGCAATTCCGGGCTGCGCTGAAAATGCGGCCTGCGCTGTGGAAGATTCAGGCGCTTCTGGGCATCGCCGAAAAGCGGACGGGCGACCTCAAGCGGGCTCGCGGCGATTTGGAGCAAGCCTTTCCCAAAGTGCAGGACGAAAAAATTCGCATTGAGACCGGCATGGAGTTGGTCGATCTCTACTCGAAAACGGGCGATCTGGATAAAGCCGCGGCGGCCATCGGCGTCCTGCGACAGTTGGAACCCACGAATGAGGCGATTCTCTACAGCGCCTACCGAATCTATTCGGAGCTTACGGAGCAATCCATACTCAGCTTAATGGTCGTCGCTCCGAAGTCCGCCACCATGCACGAATTGATGGGGCTCGAGCTGGCAAAGCATGGGCATCCCGCCGAAGCAATCGAGAATTTCCGGGTGGCGATCAAGATCGACCCCAAGCTTCCCGGACCCCATTATGAGCTTGCCGAAATGCTGAATGCTTCAGCCGACACGCGACCCGAGGCCGAAAGCGAGTACAAAAAGGCCTTGGCGCTTAATCCCTTTGATGAAGCGTCGGAATGCAGGCTGGGCGACATCGCGGTTCAGAAAAATGATCTCAAGGAAGCCTACGAGCGGTATACGCGGGCCATAGAACTGCGTCCCGATGACGCGCAAGCCAGCCTCGGTCTAGCGAAGGTTTTGATGTCAATGGGCCAGATGGAGAAAGCCGAGCCGCTTCTCAAGCGTGCCATCCAGCTTGACCCTACCAGCGCGGTGGCTCACTTCCGCCTGAGCACGCTCTACCGGCAGACCGGACGCAGCGCGGATGCCCAGCGCGAACTCGATCAATACCAAAAATATAAAGCCATGAAGGAGAAGCTTAGGGATCTTTACCACGGCCTGCGCGTGGAACCCGCCAAGGAAGAGCCCGGCGAGACCGAGAGCAGGTATTAAGCAGGGCGTTGGCCGAACACGCAGGACGTTTGGAACTCGCGGCTTTGTATCAGGGCATGGCTTTCAGGCATGCTGCAAATCCGTCGAAGGAGACGGGCTTCAGCCTCTGGTCGTGGCGCCGCAAGCGCAACTGCGGCTAAAGCTGGCTAATTTTGTGCGCTGGCGCGGCA
>JBOGJY010000494.1:0-11914 GCA_050745325.1 Terriglobia bacterium | reverse complement strand
GCCTCTGGCCGCCGGTCTTTACTATTAAACACCGGCGGCCAGAGGTCGCCGCTACAACCGCAACGCTCGCAACGCGTTCACTGCGGCGTCCCCAGCAAGCCGCGAAAAAAGAAATCGGAGTATGCCCGCGCAAGATCGCTCTCCGGGATGGGTCCCTCGCGCCGGTACCACTGATACAGCCAGTTAATCATACCCAGCAGCGCAAAAGCGGCGAGCTTTGGACTCAGGAGCGGCGCCGCGCCCGTCTGCGCTTGCGCTTCCGCAATCATGTTCTCCAGAAACTGGATGTACTCCCGCTTGCGAAGATTGATTTTGTTACGCAAAGGTTCTTCGAGGGAGCGATTTTCGTGCAGGATGACGGTGATTTCCAGATCGCGCGCCCGCACAATCAGGTGGATATGCCCCTTGATGGTCTCGCGCAGACGCTCGCGAGGGTCTTTGATGGAGGCGGCCTTATCAAGCACCGTCTCCTTCAGAATGTCCATGCCATAATTCATAATTTCAAAGAGCAGACGGTCTTTGCTGCCGATGTGGTGATAAAGCCCGGCCTTCGTCAGGCCAACCGCTTCGGCGATGTCCTGCATTGAGGCGCCGCTATATCCCTTTTCGTAGAAGACGCGCGCCGCGATGCGGCATATTTCGCGGAGACGGGTCTGGTCCTGGGATTGTGGCACCAGCAAAATTTACCATAAAGCGGGGTGGGAGAGCACGCAAAAGAGGCGCCCAGGCTGGCAGCAGCTATTATTGCGGATTACGTAATTATAGTGGCGCGGCGCGAAGTAGCGCTGCCGTCCTGAGCGGGGCCAAGCCGGACAGCGTTGTGTTAAACGCTCTGATTGCCTAAAGCCGGCCATTCATCCGAGGGCGCTAATTCGTGTTCCTCGTCCGCATGACCACAGCGATTGCAGATGGGTCTTAGGTCCGTGCGCTCGGCTTGGAGCGCGTCCTCGTCTTCCTCTCCTTCGTAGGTCTCCATGTCGATCACATAACCGGCGCAACCGCATCCTGGCGCCAAGCACCGTCGTTGAATCGTCATGATTTGTGTCCTCCCGTTCCTAATCACACTGTCTACAAATACTCACTCGACCCCTTCGGGGAGGATCGCGCGCGGCCAATTCATTTGGCTATTTGGCCGTTTGGACTGGCCGCTCACCAGATTATTTCTACTGGCCAGTCTTATGCCCCTTCTGCTTGTGCTGTTTCATGACCGTCCGTGCGGCAACCTCCTTAGCCCGTTTACCGTAGCGGCCGGACTTTTGTGCGCTTTTTTTGATGTGCTCGTACTGACGCTGTTCTTTACTGCCGACACCCCGTAGACGCTTTCCCTTCGGCATGGTTCATTCCCTCCGTCGCAGCAAGGTTAGAAGCGAATGTCCTGTTCGAACCCGGTTCACGCTGGCAACCGCTGGACTTACATCGCAGCGGCTATGCCGCGCCCGCCGCAGCGCGCATTTGTGCGCCCCAGCGCTTCGATGCCTCCGCCGTCGCTGATTGAATGATATAGGCCACATCGGAGGACACGAACGGCGGAGTTATGAAGTCAAATGCGCCCCGTTCCATCACATCCATATAGAGCCCGACCTCAGGCAGCCGCGACACGACGACGACCTCAGGCGATCCGGCCCGCTGATGGGTTAGCTTGAGCAGGTCCGCCCAAGTGCCATCCGGCAGCGCAGTATCCGTAAAAATAATGTCAGGGAGGATTCCTCGCGCCATGAAGCTTTGCGCCTCTTGACAAGTGCTGATGCGGCGCATATGAACAGGCTGATCTTGCAAGGCCGTTTGAAGCTCTTGTAGGGGATAGGCTTGATCGTATACAAGCAAAGCCATTATCTCCATTTTCATATAAAGCCCTCCTCACCCCAGAATAAGTTCGTCACAGCAAGCCCTTCCACACGATCCCTGAGAGCCATCCGGGAGCCTTACCTTTAGTATTAGTATCGCAGCGGTAAGCAAGCCTGCAATCGGGTAAATCCCGTAATTGGGGGCCGCTTTGGCCGGAGTTCGCCAGGTAAAGTGCGCTTTTACGAGAGTCTGAGTGGCGCCTGCGGTTTTTGCGCTGGTGCGGCGCTCTATGAGCGCCGAATCACTTGAAAAATAAAGGCCGGAGGTCACAGACCGCCGCTACAGCCACAGTTGTCACACAGACTTTTACGCCCTGAATTGGGTCCGTTCACGAGGCAATAGGGCGATAGGATCTTTACTGGCTCCGGCTTAAGCTTTCTTGTCAGGAAGGAGGGGGGCGAGCAGATGCTTGTCCCGCAAACCGCGCTGAAGCCGCAAAAGATCGGTTGCACGCACGACACCGAGTGGTTTCAGACGATTCATATCTTCAACGACGACAGTATTGCTTACGCGCCCAAAGAGCATCTTCTGAGCCACGTCTTCCACGCGTTCTCCGGGCTCAGCCAAAACATAATCGTAGCGGGCCACGTCCCCAACCGTGAGGTTGCGGTTTGCCTGCTCGTGCAGCAGGTCGTGGGCTTCGATGATTCCGGTTAAATCGCCGCCTGAATTGACTACGGCCAGCGCGTCTGCGTCTGCAAGTGAGGCCATCTCTGCAGCTTCGCCAAGCCCCATGCTGGCGGGAACCGGCTCCTGAGGCTGAAGAATGTCTCCGATATGGGATCCGATGAGAACGGGAGCCGAATAGTCCTGGAATACGAGCAGCCCGCGCTTGTGAAGCTTGCCCGTCATGATGGAATCCTCGCTCAGAAGGCGGCACAAAAGGTCGGAAATCAAGCAAGCCACGATGAGTGGGAGCAGGGCATGGACGTTTCTGCTGAGCTCGATCATGAAGGCTATCGATGTGAGCGGCGCGCGCGCCACACCCCCAAACAAAGCTCCCATGGCCACCAGCGCGTATGCGGAAGGATCCGCCGAAAGTGAGGGGACGAAGTGCTGGCACAAGGCGCCAAAGGCCGAGCCAAACCCTCCGCCGATGACCAGCGAGGGAGCAAACACGCCTCCTGTCGTGCCCGATCCGAGCGAGAAAATCAGAGCCCAGAATTTCGCCCCCGAGATTTCAAGTAATTTGAGAACATGGAAACGATCATTGAGTATGGCGCCGATCGTGTCGTAGCTGGTGCCCAGGGAGTGAGGGAAGAAGTATCCGATGACGCCCATGATGAACCCGCCCGTAGTTGGAGCCCAGATACTCGACGGCTTTAGAGGAAAATGGTCGACCAGGTTCTCGATCCAGAACATGATCTCGATCAAAGCAACAGAGAGAAGGCCCATCAGCAGTCCTAACAGCACGAACAACCAAAGCTCGCCCATGTGGGTGAGCGCCCAGTGCCGGGCGCCGAAGAGCGGGGTGTCTCCGCGCAAGATCACGGCAACAGCCGTGCCAGCAGCCGATGCGAGACCTACAGGAATAAAAGAGCGGGCGCTGAACTCGAAGAGTAGCAGCTCAATGGCAAGGAGGATTCCGGACAACGGCGCGATAAAGGTCGCTGCCAGGCCGGCTGCGGCGCCCCCCGCCAGCAGAACGCGGCGCTCATAGGGCGTCAGACGCATCAGTTGACCTAAGATCGATCCAAAAACGCTGCCTGTCTGAATGATGGGCCCTTCAGCCCCGAACGGGCCGCCCGTGCCAATCGTAAGCGCGGTAGCGAGCGGTTTCAGGATTCCCACTCGCCTCCGCAGCATGCTGTGCCCGATCAGCACGGCCTCCATGGCTTCAGGAGTTCCGTGTCCCTTAAGGCTAGGCTCCCAGAAATGAATCATCAACCCTGCGATGAAACCGCCGATCGGCGGGATCAAAATCACCCAGGGGCCTAAGTGAAATTGGTCAGGATAGACAACTTTGAAGGACCAGCGGCCGGAAAAAAAGAGATTCGTAAACAAATAGACTAGTTCGAGCAGGCCCTGCGCCACAAGGCCCGCAACCACGCCGACGAGAACCGCATAAAGAGAAATTATTACGGTCCTTGGCTTAATCGCTTTTCCGGACCCAAGCAAATCTCCGGCTCGGAACCGCGATTTGCCGGCCGGAGACTGACGAGAGTTCAAATCGCCCATCCGATCCGCCGCGGGAGGCGCCAAACCGCCGCGTGCTTTCAGACTGTCCCAGGAGAGGCCGCCGGATGCGCCGGATTCCTATGGATCACGCCAGACGCGGCGCGCCGGCGCGTTCTGCCGCCGCGCATTAAAACGCGGGGTTCTGAAATGCCGTTCCGCTCTCAACGGGGCAGTGAATTTCCATCTTTCAGCGTTTTCGAAGCTTCTTCTGCGATATCACCACACAACGTTGTTCGTGCCCATTCCTTTCACCCGCAACCCGGATATCGATTTGGTCTCCGCGCAGATGAAACTGAATTCGCTGGCCACGAATCATGGGCGCCGTTACACCTTGCTGCTTTGTGCGGATGCGGTACGTCATGGAACTGCTGTGCACCCGGTATTCGTAGCACGGCATTTCCTTATCTTTGGGCGCGGCAGCCGTGTGAGCGCAGGCGGCGACTTTCGTGGACAGAACCGTGGCCGTTTGCCAGGTAAGGGCTTCCGCGCTGGAAAAGACAGCCGCAAACACAATAACCAAACCGCACAGCGCAATTTGTTTCACAAACTGCGGCCTCCCTCCTATTATAGCGACCGTCATTCGCTGTAGCGGCGGCCTCTGGCCGCCGGAATTACGGCGCCCCCCTTCTGCGTCAGGGCAGGCTACGGGCGAGGCGCCAGAGAAAGTTGTCACTATAATATGTAATCCTCCATAGCCAGAATTGACTCAAAGCGAGGAACTCTCAATCGGGGGAAGGCCGTATCATTTTGGCGAATATTCTGTATTTAGCCAGGGTTTCCATTTTGGCGCCTTGGGTCGGCTATGCGCCCTGCCGTTTGTCGCGCCATCACAATTGTGGAATCCGGCGCGTCTGCGATCCCGCAAGTTTTCTAGTAAATTGCGGAGAATACCTGAGTGCGTTGATAGAGGCGCCGGCTCCATACTCGGCAGCAGTAGCAAACTTACGAAAGGACTGGGAAACGCGATATGAAATACGAAACCCTGAAGGATCTTTATCTCGATGAACTTCGTGACATCTATGACGCCGAAAACGAGATTGTCAAAGCTCTACCCAAAATGGCCGATGCCGCCGCGTCGCCACAACTGCGGGCGGCGTTCGAGCACCACCTGCAAGAAACCAAACAGCACGTGACACGGCTGGAACAAGTCTTCCAGGGAATGGGTGAGAAGCCGAAGGCAAAGAAGTGCGATGGTGTAAGAGGGATCTTGCAGGAAGGCGAAGACCTGATCGGCGAGAAAGGCGACCGGGCGGTGCGCGACGCGGGGCTGATTGCAGGGGCACAGCGGGTTGAACACTACGAGATGGCTGTCTATGGCTCGCTCAGGACCTGGGCGGGGCAGTTGGCTAATTCACGCGCAGTTGAGCTGTTATCCGAAACACTCAATGAGGAAAAAGAAGCGGATCACAAGCTGACCGAGATCGCCGCCGGAAGCGTGAACAAACAAGCGGCGGCCCCATGATCCGCCAGCGCTTAATGCGCGCTGCGGTGAACGAACCCTTATTCCTTATTGTGATGCGCGTGGCGGAGCCATATCTAGCGAGGCTACGCCTCAGACCAACGAAGCGTGTCCCCCTCACCCGTCCCGCTACGCGGGCCACCCTCTCCCCCGTTTCGGGGGAGAGGGGCTGGGGGTGAGGGGGCGATGTAAAACTTGACTCAATCGCGTCGAGTTTCGCAAACCTAGGAATCTAGTGGGAACCCGGTTTGTTGTTGGAATCAAACGTGGCCTGTGCCGGAAGAGGGTTGCGCAACTATTTACTTGAGGGGAGCGTAAAATAAGATGCTCTCGGGGTCTGAAAGGGTCGTCAAGGCGCCGCAGGGCACATTAATCCCGGCACGGCCACGGCATTGGAGGATGCGGTCTGCGCACAGCGATCTTTCCTGATCGGCAGATGTAACCCGACAGCAGGAAGGCAAAATATGACAGATCGAAAACCCAAGAAATACTGGTCAAGAGAAGTTACCCGGAGGAGCAATGCGCTTGATCTGGAATCTGGCGTCTTCACGTGGAAAGACCCGAAGAAAATCGCCCGTTCTTTGAGCAACTCGGCTCGAAAAAGCACGAGAAGAAAGGGCACGCCGTTGCAGTCTTCGATGTCGATGCTAAGTTTCCATATCAACCGCGGCGGGAAGAACTTGAGCGGCGCGCAGCGAAAAACCCTGGAGCAAGCCAAGGAAGAACTTAGAAGACTGTTCGCCGGGAAATAACGTAACCGGCGCGCCGCGCGATCCATTATTGAGGATTACATATTATAGTGACACCAAATGCTGTAATGGCGGTCTGCGACCGCCGGTTTTTCGGCGCTCAGAGAGAGCCGCTACCGAGGAGTTGCCGCTCTAAGATGTAAACCTCAATAAGGCGCCTCCGAGGCGTGAAACCTCTCCGGACGGGATTCAGGCGCATGTGGTCGAGCCGCTCCCGGAACTCTTTCTCGTGAAAACTCGAATCGAAGTGGATTCACTCGGCAGTGTCAGGGTCCCGGCGGATGCCTTCTACGGCGCCCAGACCGCGCGGGCCGTCCAGAACTACCCCATCAGCGGCCTTCGAGCCCATCCAATCTTCATCCGCTCATATGCCTTACTCAAACTCGCATGTGCTGAGGTCAACGTAGACCTTGGCCTCATTCCCAGGCCCATTGCGCGCGCGATCATTCACGCCGCCAAGGAACTTGCCAGTGGCCTCTATCACGATCAGTTTGTGGTCGACGTCTATCAAGCGGGCGCCGGGGTCAGTTTTCACATGAACGTTAACGAGGTGATCGCAAACCTTGCGATCCTTCATCTAGGGAAGCGTAAGGGAGCGAAACCTCGTCTGGGCGATCATTCTCTTGTTCATCCGAATGACCATGTGAACTTTGGTCAATCGACGAACGATACTTTTCCGGCCGCGGCCCGGCTGGCCGCCTTACTGCTTCTTGACGAATTTTACCCAGCCCTGGAGGAGTTGGAAAAAGCTTTTCGAAAGAAGGCGGTTGAATTTGACCGGATCCTTAAAAGCGGCCGGACGCATCTGCAAGACGCAACGCCGGTCCGGTTGGGACAAGAATTTGCCGCATACAGCGAGGCGCTGCGGCAGGCGGGAGCGCAGATTCGCTCCAGCGCGGAGACCCTCCGGCCGCTTGGGATTGGGGGAAGCGCAACCGGTACCGGGCTCAACGTACATCCTCGATTTTCACGGCTCGTGGTGGGAAGACTGAAAGAGCTAACAGGTTTGAGGCTCTACGTTGCTCCGGACCTGCGAGCCGCCATGCAGTCCCAACTTCCCTTGGCCGCAGTTTCCGGGGCGCTGCGGAACTTGGCGCTGGAGCTGATTCGCATTTCGAACGACCTTCGGCTGCTTTCGAGCGGGCCTTTCACGGGCCTCGGCGAGATCACGCTCCCCGCGTTGCAACCGGGTTCAAGCATTATGCCCGGCAAGGTAAATCCGGTGATGGCGGAACTGCTGGATATGGTGGCTTTCCAGGTGATGGGTTGTGACACAGTGGTGGCTTTGGCCGTGCAGGCTGGCCAGTTGGAATTGAACGTTATGATGCCGGCGATGGTATGGAACCTTCTGCACGCTACGGAGATTCTCAAAAATGCCTGCCGGGTGGTGGCCGGGCGTTGCGTACTTGGCATCCAGGCGAATCGCGAGGTCTGCGAGCGCTACGCTTACCGGACGCCAGGTCTGGCGACGGCGCTCAACCCGGTCCTCGGTTACGATCTTGCTGCGCGGGTTGTGAAGAATGCCCTCGCCTCCGGGAAAAGCATTGCCGAGGTGTGCCTTGAAGAAAAACTCCTGACTCGGAAAGAACTGGACTATCTACTGAATCCGCGCCGCATGACCGAGCCTGGAATGAATTGGAGCGGGCGAAAGATTCGGAAAAGATAAGCAGATTTGCATGGAAAAAGGAAGACATACAAGACCCCAGCATTTCAGAAACGCCATCTCTGCTCATCCGGGACGGCGGCGCTACCATGTGAAGCCAACTGCGAGAAACTACATCAGGCTACACGTCAGGGCCGCACGATTTTGCCCAGCACTACGGCTCTCCGCGCGCCGGTGACAGCGGGCAGGTTGCCGGGCAATCCGTGCAGCGTGCGGTCCGCAAGCAGCGCGAAGGCGATGGCCTCTTTCGCGTCCACCGGCAAGCCAAAGCCATTGGAAGCGTGAAAAGCAAGACCCGGCAGAACCTGATAGCATCTCAGCTTCGGGCCGGAAACGGGCGTAGCGCCGGGCTTCAGCCCGGCAGATGCCGCCCTAAAGGGCGGCGCTACGAGCGCGCAGAGGCGCTCCATCATAAAGCGATTGTGGGCACCGCCGCCCGAGACGATGAGACGGTGGAAACTGCCTCGCGTCATGACAAACCGGGTGATGGCGTCGGCAACGGAGCGCGCGGTAAGCTCGGTGGCCGTGCGAAGCAAGTCTTCCGGTCGCGCTTTTCGTTGTGATAGGAAGTAACGTTTTATAAACTCGCCACCAAACTGCTCGCGGCCCGCGCTTTTGGGAGGCGGACGGCGGAAGAAGGGCGCGCGCAGGATTTCGGCAAGCAGCGGTTCAATCCCGACTCCGCGACCTGCCCATTGCCCATCAGCATCATACGTTTTGCGGCCATGCGTGAAATGCGCCACCAGACCGTCGATCACCATATTGGCGGGGCCGGTGTCGAATCCGAAAACATCTTCGATCCGCGCGCCGGGAGGAATGGCGGTGATGTTGGCGATGCCGCCAAGATTCAAGGCAACGGACCCGAGCTTGGCGTTTCGTAGCAGAAGATAATCCACCATCGGCACGAGCGGCGCGCCTTGTCCCCCGGCGGCAAGGTCGGCGGCGCGGAACTCCGCCACCACGACGGCGCGTGTTCGCTCGGCAATCACAGCGGGTTCGCCGATTTGAAGCGTGCTTGCCGGATGAAGTTTTACGTTGCGCTTGCCCTTCGGCCCCTGATGAAAAATGGTTTGGCCGTGCGAGCCAATAACAGAAAGGCGTTCGGGTTCGACATGACCGCGGCGGCAGACGGCAACGGCCGCATCCGCGAAAAGCTCGCCAAGTAGATAGTTAAGGCGGCTGATTTCACCTGCGCTGGTGGGCTGGCCGCTTGCCACAGCGAGCAGCGCCTTGCGCACCGCAGGGGGGTAGGGAAATGCGCCGAAGGCTTCAAGCTGGACCCGAGGCCGTTCCGCCGTGCCCCGGATTTCAACCAACGCAGCGTCGATGCCATCCATCGACGTGCCCGAGATCAACCCCACCGCGAACCGGCCCGTCTTCATGATTGGAGCTGCCTTTTAAGTTCGGCCAGCAGGTTGAGCGCCTCGAGAGGCTTCATCTGATCGAGGTTGGCTTCCTCAATGGCGCGGACCACCTCCGCGTTCAGCGGCGTGAAAATGGTAAGCTGCACCGGACCCGGCTTTGCCTGAACGTCCGCGTTCGCCTCCAGCCGCTCGCTCAGGCTGTGCTCGCTGCGCTCGTGGCGGGCAAGGATCTCCCGTGCCCGCTCGATCACGCCGGGCGGCAAGCCCGCAAGCCGCGCCACCTCGACCCCGTAGCTTTTGTCGGCGCTGCCAGGTTCCACCTTGCGCAGAAACAGGATGTTTGAGCCGGATTCCTTTACCGAAACGTGGTAGTTCTTCACGCCGGGAAGCAGGTCCGCAAGCTCGGTCAGTTCATGGTAGTGGGTGGCGAAAAGGGTCTTGGCCCGCGTGTGCGTTTGCAGGTGCTCGACCACGGCCCAGGCGATGGCGAGGCCGTCAAACGTTGCGGTGCCGCGCCCGACTTCATCCAGCAGCACCAGGCTATGCGGCGTGGCCGTATTCAGAATGCCCGCCGCTTCCGTCATCTCCACCATAAAAGTCGAACGGCCTTGGGCAAGGTTATCCGAGGCGCCGATGCGGGTGAAAATGCGGTCGAGCAGCGGGATTTTGGCCTGAGCAGCGGGAACAAAGCTCCCCGCTTGCGCCATCAGGGCGATCAAGGCCGTCTGGCGCAAGTAAGTGGATTTGCCGCCCATGTTGGGGCCGGTAATAATCAGGATACGTTCGGTCGAGTTATTCAGGTAAAGATCGTTGGGAATAAACGGGCCGCTCTGGTTTTGGATGTGCTCGATGACGGGATGGCGGCCTTCGAGGATAACGAAGTCGCCCTCGCTTGCAATTTCCGGGCGATGGTAATTGCGCTCCGCAGCGAGCCAGGCGAAGCAGGCCAGCACGTCGATTTCCGCCAGGCGGGCGGCCGTCTCCCGGATGCGCTTCGCTTCGGCGCCAACGCGGCGGCGAATCTCGATGAAAAGGTCCCGCTCCAGCGCCTGCCGCTTCTCCTCGGCCTCAAGAATCCCGACTTCAAGTTCCTTCAGCTCGGGCGTGGTAAAACGCTCGGCGTTCACCAGTGTCTGCTTGCGCTCATATTCGGCGGGAGCCAGGTGAAGATTGGCTTTGGAGATTTCAATGTAATATCCGAAAACGTTATTGAAGCGCACTTTCAGACTGCCGATGCCGGTGCGTTGGCGCTCGCGCGTCTCAATCTGCGCGATCAACCGCTTGCTGTTCTGGCTCAAGTCACGGAGTTCATCGAGTTCCTTATTGAAACCCTGGCGGATCAGATTTCCTTCGCTCAGCAGCACGGGCGGTTCGGGATGAATGGAAGCTTCCAAAAGGCTGTGCAGGTCCTGCAGATCGTCCATTTGGTCCCGCAGTGATTGCATCATGGCTGTTTGAAAAGGCTGAAGGCCGCTGCGCACTTCGGGAATCTGGCCGAGCGAGAGCTTCATGGCCAGCAGGTCGCGCGCGTTGGCCGTTTCGAGCGTGATCTTGCTGAGGAGCCGCTCGAGATCCTGAATCTGGCCGAGCACGCGGCGCAACTCCTCGCGGCCCATCGTGTTCTGGGTGAGATCGGCGACGGCGTTCCAGCGGTCTTCGATTTCCTTCCGGTCGATAAAGGGCCGCAGGATTCGCTGTTTCAACAGGCGCGCGCCGAAAGTTGTCATGCAATGGTCGAGCGTTGAAACCAGCGTGGAATCTCTCGACGCGCCGAAGGCAGGCTCAGCGATTTCGAGGTTGCGCAGGGTGGGCGCGTCAAGAATGAGGAATTCTTGCTGCTGGTAAAACCGGATGCCGTCGAGATGAAGCAACGACCCGCGTTGGGTCTCACGCACATAGTGGAGGATCGCGCCCGCGGCGGAGATGGCGAGCGGGTGATCCTCAAGTCCGTAGCCTGCGAGCGTGGCTACGCGAAAATGTTCTCGCAGCAGGCGGCCGCCATGCTCAGGGTTAAAAACCCAGCCTTCGACGGCTGTTCGTGTGACGGGCGCGCCGGGTTCCCAGCCGGTCGCGCGGGGAGTTGAAGAGACTCCGCTGGACGCGTCTGATTGCAAGCCATGATATGCGTCTGAGTCTTCGGACTGCGCAAACAAAATCTCGCTCGGGCGCATCCGTTCAATCTCTTCCAGTAGATGCGCGGAGGCATCGGGCCCCGAGAATTCCGTGGCGCGGAAGTCGCCGGTTGAGAGATCGGCAAACGCCACGCCGGCGCCGCCCTTGTGCTCGACAGCGGCAGCCAGATAGTTGTTGGCGCGCGGTTCGAGCGCCTCCGGGTTAATCGAGGTGCCGGGCGAAACAACGCGCGTCACTTCGCGCTTCACCAGCTTTTTCGCCAGCCGTGGGTCCTCCATCTGGTCGCAGATGGCAACCCGGAAGCCTTTGCGCACCAGGCGGGCGATATAGCCCTCGGCGGCATGATAGGGCACGCCGCACATCGGGATCGGCTGGCCTTTCTCTTTGTTCCGCGAGGTGAGGGTAATCTGCAGCTCTTTCGCGGCCACAACGGCGTCGTCAAAAAACATTTCGTAAAAATCACCCAAGCGAAAAAAAAGAAGCGCCTGCGGATAGCGCGACTTAATCGAGTTGTACTGGCTCA
>JBOGJY010000493.1:0-7794 GCA_050745325.1 Terriglobia bacterium | reverse complement strand
CCCCAGCTCTTCGGGCGTGAGCGTTCCGCGTTGCAGGCAGACAATGTGTTCCTGCTCCTGGATCTGACCCTCATCCGATTTGATGGTGATCTGAATCTCGATTTTCATCGGGCTCGTCCTTTCCTGGCCCCCCGGTTGTGGGCTCCAATTTCAGCTTGCGGTTAATCGTCCGCAGGTCAAACTCGTTCAGGGTGATCCAGGGGCGCAGATGGCGGAGTTCCTCGATCCCCTTTTCGATCAGACCGTCATCGAGGAGGGCGGCTAAACGATGCAGGATGTAGGCGGGCGTGAATAGCTCACGGAATTCGGCCAGACCCTTCGGACCGCCGCAGTTCTCAGGAGGCGCCGTCCCCACGCCACCCAGACAGACCGGATAGAGTCGCTGCGGTTCGACGGGCCGCGTGCGCTCGAAGCGGACCTGATGCAGCCAGCGAGGCCGACCGTTTGAGTCGGAATCGTACTCCTAGAGAAAGCGTTCTTTGCGAAGGAAGTGGAAGTCGGCCAGGCGAAGCAGATCGACATCGTCCTGACCGCCAGGAGAATTGATTCCGAGGGCTTTCCCTCGAATGAGAAAGCGACAAGGGCGGGAGCCGGTCCAACCGAACGCACTCTGAAGGGTGTGATAAAACTCAGCCAGAGTGGTGTCGCTGTTGACCAGAAGACGCCGCAAGGGGTGCGGGCTGGTATCGCGGACGACGACGCGGAACTGATAAATTTCGGTGGAGGCGGCTGCGTTGCTCATAGTCACCAACAGCGTAGCCCGTCTCCCGGGTCATTTCACGAACTTCTTGACCTGCCCCCAATCATTTCCAGACTCGTTGCTGACCCACAATACGAAGCGCCTTACAAAGTGGGACACCGAGCAAACAGGCCTGGAAATTGCCTCCCAGGCCGAATTGTTCCGTAACCTTTCCGCGTTATTCCAGTGAAGCAGATTGCCTACCCGGACACACTCGCCTTTGGCTTTCGGTGTCGAACATGGTACCAATCTTCCCCTTAAACGATTGGTCATGGCTGATGGCTTCTCCAATGGGTTCCGTCCAGAGCGTTTGGCGAATGGATGGATTGTTTATTCAGAACCTCTCCGTCCACCGTTTCGCTGGAATGAGCTGCACCGGGCCGAGCAGCCCGGAAGGGGGGACGGGAGGTTTCATATCTTCTTCGCCGGTTCCCCAGCGAATACCGAAGGTTTCTGACAACGGCTTCAGGTCGCGCTTGGGGAGAGATTCCACTCGATTGATCCAAAGGTTTCCGACCTCGATCTTGAGGCGATTCGGTCCTTCCCTTACGGCGCCGCTGCAGCTCACCCTCCGCAGTCCTTTCCAGGCGGCGCCCAATGGGATGTCATTTAAAGTAACCTCGGCTGTTTCGTGGACCGCCCCAAGGTCCAGTATCCACTCAATATCTTTGTCTGCATCCTTCAGCTCAAAATCCGCTTCATAAACACCCCAGCCGCTGAAATCCTTGGCGTTTGCGAACTCTGTCCATGAAACCAGGCGTGCTAAATTAAGCGTAGGATTATCGCCCAAAGTCAGCCGCCAGGGTCCGGTGATGGGAAGACGTTCCGGCAGGTTACTCAGCGTAAAGCGATGGGTTTTCCCGCTGGCATCGGTCAGGGTATATGTCCCTTTCATGGACAGAAGCCCCGTGACGCGCGCCTTTTCGCCCACTGGCTCAATCTTGAGCGGCCCCGGCCAATTGGTTTGCGTTACCAGGGGGTTATGCTCAAGGAAAGGGAAGACGATGAAGCACGACTCAAACGGCTCGAGCCTAACCTGAACCTCTGTAATGCTTATATTCCCTCGGGATAATTCCACATACTCATACACCAGTGTTTCGTCGATACCGCCTGTTTCGGCATTCCATCGCTGCGGCGCCCGGCGCCCTACCGCGAACTGCGCGCGCAAGCTTCGAGGGATTCCTGAAATGTTGCTGATGAAATAGAAATCCAAGTTCGCAGTCCTACGGTGTATGAAACCCACATTCTCTTTCGCAAGTTCTCGCGCGGCTTCGCTTTTGCCGTCGGCCTCGACAATGCGGAAATCCGGGGTGATCTGTTGCTGTAAATGATTGAGCGCATCCTCGATATTGGCGGCCTTATATACGTCACCCTTTCCCGGCGAAAGGGCCCTTTCTTGGGCCTGTACACTATTTTCCCATAGACCGTTCAGGATTGAGCGAAGACGTTGGGTTCGAGATTCCTGATCCACCAGGCCCGGCGCCACATCGGGCGCTTGTTCCACGAACGTCAGAAATCCTCCACTCTTGGCAAACTCCGCCAGCCGATTCAGCGATTCGAGTGGAATGTACCGCGACTTAGGAACAATCACCGCAGAGTAAACACCGCTGCCTGCGAGCAGGCGGCCGCTCTCCACTTTGGCAATTGTTTGAAGCGCATGATCGTTAATGAAGTCGAAATCATATCCCTCACGGCGCAACCCTGAGACCAATTCAGCGCCAAGGCGCCTCTCCATGGCTTCATCGATGTGGAGGCCTCCTGCGCCGAACTCTGCGTAAAGGTCGGCAAGCGGGAGGTAAACACCGATTGGATTGACGGCGGCGCCTTGCTGCAGCAGAGCGGACGTACGCTGAATGTAACGGGCAAGGTGAGGATAATGCCGCCACCAAATACAGTTATGATTGATGCAGGTTGGCGCATAGAAGGTCCAACCCGGCTGACCAGCTTGTGGCGGAGAATAAGGATAGCCCTGGTTGACGATCTGATTCAACCCATCGAGGAATTGCGCATCGGTAGCAGCCTTCATCATCTCAAGGGTGACCGTGAAGAGCGGCGCGTGGAGCTCAGTGTAAGTCTCGGCGGAGATGAGCGGCTTCTGGTAAATGTGGCCTGCCGATGACGCGAGCCGGCGGTGGGCAATGTCAACCGTGTATTGGCAGCCTCCGCCATCATAGTGCTCGCCTTCTGGAATATCGGCTACGCCGTAACCCTGCATAACGTCGCCCATCGCTCCGTGGGCCTGGATGCGCGCCGTCATGCCATGCTGCTTACTCCATTCGGCCAGGGGCCGGAAGAAGTTGTTGACTGTCAGCTCCGACAATGTTAGATGGTAGTCGTAGCGGACATGAGGGGTTTCGGCGCCGGCGTCCTGCCACAACGCCGGAAGGTGCGGGGTGAAGTCGTAACCTCGGCGGGCGCGGAATTCCCTCAGAAGATTTGCTGTCCAGTCCGCGCCCTCCACTTCCAGGCTGTCGCAGAAGACGGAATGAAACGGCGGTGATGCGGTCTTCTCCAGTTCGCCGCATGTCCTGTTACCCACCGCATCCAGAAAAAGGTCCAGAGCCTCTCGATTGAAATGATCGAGAACATACCCTTCCATCCCGATCGTCGGACGCTTGACCTGCTGGAGAGTGGGGCTGTCAACAAATGTCATGATCTTCCACGAGCCTGGGGGTACCGTCCAACGCGAGATCTGGCTCTCATCAAGGAACTGAGCGTGGTTGAGGTCGATCTGTAGCGAAGCTAGAACAGGCGCTGCGATAATGGCAAGGATATTAGCGCCATCCGGAAATTCCGCGCCGAAGCGCCAGAAAAAGTCGCAAGGGCCAATGATATCCTGGGCGATGTATTGGAGCTTTCTTGCCGCAAGTTCGACAGGAATGAAGGGTCCGCCGTAAGGCCAGCCACTCCCCAACGTAAAATCGAGTTGCATGCCGAGCCTCTGGGTCTCTGCCACCGTGTACCGGAGCATCTCGAACCATTCTGGGGAGAAATAACGAAGGTTACGGATTCCACGATGTGGGTTATCGACCTCCACGGGGTATACAGGCTGAAGCTCCACGCCCCGAAGCCCCGCATTGCGCATGAGAGTAAGCTCGCGCGTAATTTCTTCACGGGTCACAGCGCCTCCGAACCACCACCAGCGCGTCATAGGGCGCGCGGAGAAAGCGGGGTTGAGGAAAGTATTTTTCAGTGTGACCATCTGATTGCCAGCGGGATCTTTCTGAGGGATGGATTCTTGATCCTCTGGAAGGTTGGCGTCACCCTTCGTCGCGGAAGCAAACGCTATAGTAATGGCACTTGATTTGGCCAGGAATTGACGCCGGCTGTATGCCATATGTTTTCACCCGAGGGTTCCCTACCCGGAGTAAAGCTACGAACTTGAATTTCGACATATAGCAAAGCCTCAGACGGGTGTCAAGATACATTTTATTATAAAGATGAAAACTCTCATAAATTAGCGGAAAGCTAATCATCTGGGCTGAGTAGAGTGAGAAATCCGGGAGTGGATCGGTTTGCGGTGTCGCGGCGGGTTTACCCCGCCATATTGAGGCGGCATGAAGCCGCCTCTACGTCAAACTGACCCACTACCAGAAATCCGGAGGAAGCCGAATGAAGAGTGACTGGGTATAGCTACGCGCTGTTCCGAACGAGTTGATGTCTGGGGCGGCTGCGACTTTGCCGTCACAACTGCGCGGTCTCCGAAAGAGTCCGGGGCGCGCTTTTGGTGAAATGGGGATGACAGGATTCCCTTTTAACGAGTTCGGTTGGGATGGTCACTCGCCGTGGGTCGAGATCGGGTTGTTCAATACGAGTTAGCGCCATATCCACAAGCTGCTTGCCCAGTTGTTCCGGAAACTCGCGTATGGTGGTCAGGCGAGGGTGAAGCAGGTCGCCAAAGGTGTCGTTGCATCCGGCGACGGTCAAATCTTCCGGAATCCGCAAGAGACAATCGGCAGCCGCTTTGTAAACGCCCGCTGCGATAGGATCGGCGCCGGCGAAGATGGCGGTCACTCGCTCTGGCCGGCCCAAAATGAGCTTGGCTCCCAAGTAACCGATCTCTTGTTCGCTGGCCGAGTCGATATCCTGCTCGCATGGCTCCAGTCCCGCTTCTTGCATTGCCTTCGAATAGCCCTTGGCGCATCGCTCGAGCCAGGGCAGGCGATTGTTTCCAATGTACCCGATGCGGCGATGGTGAAGGCTTTGCAAATAGCGCGTCATCTCGTAGGCGCCTTGCATATCGTCGGAATAAATGGTATCTCCACCGCTCGCTGGGGCATCTCCCAGAACATTGTTGCCCAGCACTGCAAAAGGTGTCCCGCGCTCCCGCAAAGCCACCAGCAAATTTTGCGAATTAGTACCAGCCAGAATGATGGCTCTGGCTACATCGCGGCGGCGCAACACGGCAGGCAGGCGCAGATCCTTTGCCGGAACGTCGGCTGCATAGCTGAAGGACAAAAACAGCATGTCCCAACCGCGGAGCGCACATTGGTTTTGCGCTCCCACCAGAATTCTCGAATGAAAGGAATGGAGCATTTCCCGGTTGCTCAGCACAAAGGCCACGGATCGTGACCGGTTCGCCTGATGCAGGTCAATCCCCAACTGCCGGGCCGCTTCTCGCACGCGGTCGTGTAATCCCCCTTCCACCCGTGCGCTGCCGTTCACAATCCGCGAGACGGTGGCGAGGCTTACTCCGGCCGTTTCTGCGAGCTGTCTTAAAGTGGGCTTTCCACGCATTCAAAACTCCTCCTACGGACTAAAGCACCCACTCGATTCGCCAAAATCGAGATGTCTTACGTCTCCCAAGCATATTGACATCGGCATTACAGCTTGGAACATGATGAGAATAGTTTCCAATATTTAAAGAAAATAACTCTTGACAACGCTACGAGTCGATGGTGTACTGATGCCCTTCATGTATGTGCGTAATGATGCAGCGACGGCCACTGCTGCACGGCCAAATTCGCTCATTTGCCCGACGGCGGCGGCTGGAATGCAGCTTGAGTCCCGTCTAAGCCGTAAGAATGCATCAAATGCGATGCGGAAGCAAGTCCAAATGACACATTTTCAAAGACCTGATGAAAGCTCGTGGCTAAATGACAGCGACCGCGCAATATTGTAAGTCCAGCACAAAGAGAGAGCAGCGATGAAGCCTTTCGACGTTGAGATGAAACAGATTCAAGCGGGCAGCTTGAAAATTGAAGTCCATCCTAGCCCCCAAGCGGCGGGGGAAGCTGCAGCACGAGCGGCGGTGAGAAGTCTACGCGAGCTTGCCGCCCGGAAATCTCCAATCGGGGTGATCTTTGCGACAGGGGCCTCCCAACTTGAGACGCTGCGGGCGCTGACCGCCATGCGTGATGCCCCGTGGGAGCAAGTTACGGGTTTTCACATGGACGAGTACCTTGGCGTTCCTCCGGACCATCCTGCCTCGTTCCGCCATTATCTGCGCGAATATTTAACACAGCGGGTTTCGTTGCGAGAATTTCACGAAATCAATGGAACAAGCTCCGATTCCGCGAAGACCTGCGCCGAGTATGCGAAACTGCTCCGCGCACACGATCCCCAGTTGTGCCTGTTGGGCATCGGCGAAAACGGCCACTTGGCCTTTAACGATCCCGCTGAGGCCAACTTTTGGGACGCATTGGATGTCAAGGTGGTTGCGCTCGACCGCACCTGCCGGCAACAGCAAGTTGAGGAAGGCTGGTTTCCCAATATCGAGGAAGTGCCAGGGCAGGCGATCACGCTGACGATTCCTGCGCTGATGCGCGTCCGAAAGCTCATTATCTCGGCGCCGGGCCAGCGCAAGGCCGGCATCATCAACCGGGCGCTCAAGGAACCGGTCTCCACCGCTTGTCCGGCCACCATTCTGAGAGCGCACCCGGATGCCACAATCTATCTGGACGAGGAATCGGCATCTCAGCTAGAAAACGATGTGCTCCGCTGATTCGGGTGCATTTCACCAAGCCGTATTCGCGCATGGGGCCCACTTGGGAGGAAATTCATGGCCGGAAACAACAATAAAGAAATCACCCGCAGAAGTTTCGTGCGGAAAGCCGGTGGCGCGCTGCTGGCCGCATCCAGCGCGGGGATGACGGCGCACTCGTACGCGCGCGTGCTGGGCGCCAATGACCGCATCCGCCTGGCGCAGCTTGGCTGTGGCTCACGGAGCGAGGGTCATGTGCACATGGTCTCCCTGGCTTCGAAGCAGACGCCGGTTGAAACCGTCGCCGTATGCGATCTTTGGAGCTTGGCCCGTGAGCGCCGCGCCGCCCAGGTGAAGGCGCTTTTTAACCTGCAGCCTCAGACCTATAAGTACTCAGAGCAAATGCTCGAGCGCAAGGATATCGACGGAGTCATGATTGCCACCGGCGATTTCCAACATGCCAAGCTGTGCGCGGAAGTGGTCCGCGCCGGGAAGGATTGTTATGTCGAGAAGCCGTTTGCGAATGTACTCGCGGAAGCCAAAGAGGCGCGCGCGGCGGTCAAGGCTTCCCAGCAAGTCGTGCAGATGGGAACTCAGCACCGCAGCCAGCCGTATCCTCTCGCCGTGCGGGATATCATTCGTTCGGGGAAGATCGGAAAGATCGTTCAAATTGAGCAGGAATGGAACGTCAATGAAGAGCGATGGAGGTTCCGCAATGCCGACACCGGAAGAAATCTCGCGATGCTGATGGATGAAAAGATGGAATGGAAGCAATGGCTCTACGGACGGCCTTCGCAACTGCGCGAGCAAGACACTGACTGGAAGCGATGGCTGCTTGGCAAACCGTATAGGCCCTTCAACCCCCATGTTTACCTGGAATTCCGGTTATACAAGGACTTCTCTTCCGGCATTTTTGACCAGTGGCTCAGTCACGGCAGCGATCTTGTTCACTTATGGACGGATGAGGCTTACCCGGTGAGCGCAGTATCTCAGGGCGGCGTCCTTGTTTGGAAGGACGACCGCGAGAATCCGGATACGTGCATTACGGCGCTGACCTATCCCAAAGGGTTTCTTTACACGTACCGAACTACGTTCGGCAACAGCTACCGGAGCTTCAGCCGCATTCAAGGCC
>JBOGJY010000492.1:0-8209 GCA_050745325.1 Terriglobia bacterium | reverse complement strand
CCCGTATTATTGGCCGTTGGGGTCGTTGAAGAGCTGGTGGTTGATGGCGCGCCCGTCGTAATGGTGGGGCTGAACGTAACCTGGAAGGTACAGCTCGCCCCGGGCTGGAGCGTGGTCACGCAGTTGTTCGTTTCGGTGAACGAACCGCTGATGGCAACCGCCGTGATCGTCAATGGGGCGCTGCCGCTATTCGTCAGTGTGACCGGCAGCGGGCCAGCGCTCGCGCCCACGAGAAGCGTTCCGGGGAAGGTCAGCGGCGAGGGCGAAAAGGTGATCCCGGGTCCAGGAGTCGCGCCGGTTCCCGAAAGGGCAACCGACTGAGGACTTCCAGCGGCGCTGTCGCTAATCGAAAGAGTGCCCGTGACGGCGGTTGTGGTGGATGCCGTACTGCTAGGTGTAAACGTAACGCTCGCCGTGCACTGCGCGCCGCCCGCGGCAAGCGAGCCGTTGCAGGTGTTGGTCTCAGCAAACTCGCTATCTGACGCAGAGAAACCCGTAATGCTCAAAGGCGCGCTGCCCACATTGGTGAGAGTCACAGTCTTCGGCGAGCTTGTTGTTCCGAGAGCTTGATTGCCAAAGTCGAGACTCTGCGGATTCAAAGCCAGGGCAGCCACATTCGCTGGGGAAACTTTAGCAATGAAGCCGTTGCCCGACGCGCCGGAGCCCGCGTAGGTTCCCTGGAAAACGCCTCCAGTGGCTGGAAAAGTGGAAGAAGCCGTCGTGCCCGCCACGTAGGCGTTGCCGGATGAATCCGCAACCACCGCTTGGCCGTAATCCGGGCCATTTCCACCCAGATAGGTAGAATAAACCAGGGCGCTCCCCGCCGGGTTGAGGACGGAAACAAAGGCGTTCGAGCAGGTCGAGGCGCACGCGCCTTCGCCAAGTGTTGATTGTGAAGGATTCAACGTAGGAAAGTTTGGCGACGATGTGGAACCAACCACGTAGGCGTTATCCGCCGAATCAAGCGCAATTCCATTAGCCTGATCGTTGCCGCTTCCGCCCAGCAGCGTAGAATACAAAAGCTGAGAGCCTGCCGGATTGAGTTCAGCAACAAAAGCGTCGGTGCCGCCACCGGGTTGGGTTTGATGAGCACCCTGTGTCGTGGGAAAGAGGGGCGATTGCGTGGAACCGGCGACAAAAGCGTCCCCAGTGCCGTCCACCGCAATCCCCAAGCCGCGATCCTCACCGGTCCCGCCGAGATAGGTGGAGTAAACCAGCGCCGTGCCGGCCGCATTCAGTTTGGCCACAAAGGCGTCAACCGCGCCGCCGCTTCCGCCCGGCAGAGGACTTTGGGTGGGAAAGTCTGTGGAGGAGAGCGTGAAGCCCGTCACGAAGGCCTCGCCCGCGCTGTCGATAGCGATGGCTTGCCCGGCGTCCGCATTCGAACCACCAAGAAACGTGGAGTAAACCAGGGCCGTGCCTTGGGGATTCAGCTTGGCAACAAACGCGTCCGAGCCGCCGGCCAGCTTCTTTTGCAGCGGATTTGCAACCGGGAAAACCGGGAAATTGGACGATTGGGTTGAGCCGGTTACGTAGGCGTTTCCGCCCGAATCCACTGCAATGCCGAAGGCGAAGTCGCCATTGCTCCCACCGAGGTACGTAGCATAGCCGAGGACAGCGCCTCCCGCGTTCAACTCAAGCACGAACGCCTCTGACTTTCCACCGCCCTGGTAGCTTTTCTGGAGCACCCCGGAGGTAGCAGGAAAATTTGCTGAGGAGGTGTACCCGGCCACGTAAATCTTTCCGGCGGAGTCCAGCGCAATGCCCGTCCCTTTGTCATAGCCTGTGCCGCCAACATAAGTCGAAAAAACAAGACCTGTACCATCGGACTTCAACTCGGTGATAAAGGCGTTCGAGGTTCCAGTAAGCGATTTCTGCTCCGGGCTCACAGTAGGAAACTTCGTTGAGCCCGTGCCGCCGGTCACATAGGTGTTGCCCGAACCATCCACGGCGATGGCCGAAATGCTATCGCCACCACTACCCCCGAGATAGGTGGCGTACACGAGCGCGGGATCAATAATCAATTCTTTCGAATGATCGTACCGCCCCAGCTTCAGGCTCACCTGGCCCTTGCCACTTAGCACATACTGGCTGGCGACAAGTTGCCTTCCACCACCGATAATCTGGTAGGCCACAGGTTTGAGGAAATATAGTGATCCGCCAGAGGCGCCAGCTTTCAAATCCCCGTTGGGGATCACTCGCAGCGGCGGCAATCCAGTAGCCCCTTCGAGCTTTAGCCGGATCAAGTTGGCGTTGGCGTAGGGCGCGATCTTAAAGTCGTATTCAAGATGTTGAGGGTTTCCGTAGTAAGTCAGGCTGATCCCCGGATACGCATCTTTGAAGCCCACGCGGGCAAAGTGTGGAATTCCCGTGCGCCATGAGCCAGGGTCGTTTCCCAAAAAGTAGTTGCTGCGGCCAGGGAGTTGATGAACGGAGTGAACTACCGGCGAGGGATTCGCTCCCAACAGCCGCATACGCACCCAGCAGCGCGCCGCCTTCGCGCGGGGGGCGCATGACGAAGGGGCAAGCACGGCAGCGTCACCGGTAAGAAACAGTGTGTACCCTGGGCCGTGCGCAAGAAACTTCACCGCTCGGTCTGCTTGGCCGCGGTTCGGCTCGAAACTTAGCGGAACTTTATCGTACAGAGCCTGGACTCGAGCAGCCACTGCCTTCGCCGCGGGCGCCTTCGAGACGACTGAAGAGGAGCGGACGATGGGGCCGCCAACCGCGATTGCGGACCACGCTCCGCAGCCTACCAAGGCCAGCGCGATAATCGCTATGCCGAGCGGCCAACGCCACGGCGGCAGGCTTAAAAACTGTTGGGGAGATTGCTGCAAGGTTTGCTTTCTAGTCCCACGATAGACACATTTTTCCATGATTTTCGCTTTTGGGTTATCCCGAAGCGTTTTTCTTTCGTTCTTGATTTGAAGAAAAGCTGATTTCCCCGCCCTCGACCCACACGCTCCGGCGTCAAAGATAGACAATCGACTGGAGACCAGAGATCTCAAACCGCTTGCGGCAGCGCGGGTTCTTGCATTGCACCAAATCGTCACGCCGAACCATATAAGACTGCCACTTGCCGAAGCGTTGACGGTCCGCCTCAGTCGCTGAGCCGCGGAGCGCCGTTTTCTTCGTTCGCACCATCCAACGAATCTCGTAAGTCTCAGTTTGCCGGCAATGCAGGCAGGAAAGCTGGACGGGCTTGGTGGCTTCCTTCTCGTCAAAGAAATCTCGCTCTTCCATAAACCCACTATTCTAACCTAACTTTGGCGATTAGCACTCCTTTTCAGTTCGACGCCGCGTCTCGCGGGCGTAACTCCTTACTGTACAATGGCCCCGCGCGAGGCATTGACTCGGGCCACGGGTCGCGCCCCGGCCCGCTGCGAGAAGCGCTGCTTCGCTGCGATCGCCCCCCTGAATCAGGCCGATCGGGGAAGACGCAAGGGAGAAATCACCTCTGGTTCTGCTCGCAGGAAGACCGGCAAATACCTGCCGATTCCCTTTACTTTTCGCCGCTCCTCGGACCCAGCCGCCAAGGAACCGTAACCAGCACGATCCTCGATCCGCCTTTGAGAAGCAGAAGCGCCTTCAGCCACTTCGGCCTTTGGTTATGAAGCACAAACTGATACCAGTGTTGCTCCACCAACTCCGGCACCACCACTGCAATCTGACAGTTCGGGTTTTTCTTCTCCAGATCCAGGACGAAATCCACAATTGGGTTTACCACAAAACGATACGGAGATTTTACAACGGTCAATAGGGGCGCCTGTAGTCCGGCCTCGACGGCAGGCGCCTCGACGCATTGGCGCCAGCGCTCCGGCAAATCATCCTCAGCTTGCCCATCCGTCTCGACGTGGACGGCCTGCACGTCAGAAGAAAGGGTTAAAGCAAATCGTAGTGCTTTCTCCGTCACCTTGTTCCACCCAAGGAGAGGAACCACGACGAGAATTTTTTCGATCCCCGCCAAGCTGAGTGGGTTAGGGTCAGCCGTCTCGCTAATCACACGATTATAGTGGCGATGAATGGAATACATCAGGAGGATAATGGCCGGAATAAGCAGCGTCGTGATCCAGGCTCCCTCGGCGAATTTGGAAATCGTCACCACGATGACCGTGATGGCGGTTGCCACGGCGCCCAGCCCGTTGATGTAGATGTTGCGCCGCGCTTTCTTGCCACGCTTACGCATCCAGTGGACCACCATGCCGGATTGCGAAAGCGTAAACGCCAAAAACGCGCCCACCGCGTAAAGCGGAATCAGCCGGTCCGTCACGCCGCCGAATACAATCAGCAGCACTGCCGAGACCAGAGCGAGCACGTAGATGCCCTGCGAATACACCAGCCGGCGCCCGCGCTGGACAAAAGGAACAGGCAAATATCCGTCTTCCGCTACCATGCGGCATAAACGCGGGAAATCCGCGAACGCCGTATTCGCTGAAAGAGCCAATACGGCAAGAATGGAAGCCATCGCCACGTCGTAAAAGGCGTTCCGGCCCGCGACGGCGCCGATAATCTGGGAAAGTACACTTTGGTAACCCGCCGTACCGGGGTCTGTCGCTCCGATATGATAGGCATGGGCCAGATACGCAATGCCCGCGAGGAAGACAATCAAAAGAACGATGATTGTTGTCAGCGTGCGCTGCGCGGTCTTGACTACCGGCTCGCGGAACGCCTTGACGCCGTTCGAGACAGCCTCGACTCCGGTCATGGCTGTGCAGCCACTCGAAAAGGCTTTGAGAAGCACCCACGCTCCCAGCGCAGTGACCACGGCGTGCATCTTGGGCGGCGCGAACACAGGCGCCGGATGTCCACCCGCCTCAAGCGCCTTAACCACACCCCATCCGAGCGTGAAGAGCATGGTAGCGACGAATACATAGGTGGGTACAAGAAAAACCAGCCCGGCCTCGCGCACGCCGCGCAGGTTCACCAGGGTGACAAGGACCAGAATTGCGAGGCAGATCAGCAAAGTATGAGGCAGCAGCGAAGGAATGGCTGAGACCAGCGCGCCCACCCCGGCGGAAATGCCGACCGCCGCCGTCAAAACGTAATCAATCATCAGCGCCGCGGCGGCAAGCAATCCGGCAAAGTCGCCCAGATTCTCCCGTGCAACCGTGTACGAGCCTCCTCCCGTTGGATAGGCCTCAATGGTTTGGCGGTATGAGAAATAGACGATGGTGAGCAGGATGATTATCGCCGCCGTGATGGGAATGATGTAGTGAATCCCGCCAAGACCCAGCGCAATTAGCAGAGTCAGCGCGGCCTCGGGGCCGTATGCGGCAGAACTGAGCGCGTCCAACCCAAACATGGGAATGCCTGCCCGCGCGCCTAGCTTTTCTCCTCTTTCCTCCGCAGAGCTCAGGGGCCTGCCAAAGATGAAGTCAGCAATCGACATGAACGTTCCTCTCGGATCAGCAAGATTCGCGCGGCGCGAAGGGCGGAGGAGGGGCGGACCATCCTCGAAAGCCTGTCCAACCTGCCGCGATAGCGCCCGTTCGGCAAGCCTGCCGGCAATTTGCGAGTTTATAGGATCATGGTGGCGCGCGCAAAGCATTCCCACCCTGCTACACTACCGCCGCGTCGCGGTGGATGCTCTCACGGGAACTATTGAGCCGAGGCAGACGGGGTTTAAAAAACTGCCGGCGAGACGCTGAAAGACTTGAATTTATGACGTTAACAGGGCTTTTGCCAGGATCCGGTTCCAGTTCATAAATGCGTCTTTCCAGGGAAATTTTACCCGGCCTCATTTACTTTGAATTTACATCGTGACCGGCGATAGCGCCCTTCACATTCATTTTGAACAGGTTAGCTCAAGAAGGTATTTGGCACTCGGAATGCTCGTTCTAATAATCTTTACATCCCGAAATTATAGGAGAGATGGGTATGCAAACCAAGACATCATTACAACTTGCGGCGCTGGGACTTGGCGCAGTGATTCTCGGAACCACGGGCTGCGCGACCAAAAAATTCGTCCGTCAAGACGTCCAGCAATCGGTCCAACCCCTTCAGGCAGGTCTGAGCAAGGCGAATCAGAACATATCCGGTAATGCCGATCAAATTCGAGGCGTTGACCAAAGAGCCGAGACCGGAATCTCAAACGCACAGAACGCCGCCGATCAGGCTCATCAGTCCGCCCAGCAGGCTGACCAACATGCCCAAGCCGCTAATCAGCTCGCGCAACAGGGCGTTACCCAGGCCAACCAGGCTCAGGAAACGGTGAATAACATTGACAACTACAAGGCAGCCCAACACGAAACGGTGTTGTTTGGGCTGGATAAAAGCACTTTGACTACTGGGGACAAGCAAACTCTCGATCAACTTGTTCAGGCCGTAAAGCCCTTAAAACATTATGTTGTTCAAGTGCAGGGTTATACAGACACGACGGGCCCGAAGACTTTGAACCTGCAGTTGAGCCAGCGGCGGGCCGATGCCGTAGTCCGTTATCTCAGCCTGAATGGAGACATCCCGTTGGTCAAGATTTACAACCTGGGTTACGGTGAGGCGGCGCCGGCCCAGTCTAATCACACACGAAAAGGCCGGAAGGCAAACCGCCGGGTGGACGTCACGGTCATGGTCCCCCAAATACCTGGGCAAGAATCACAAGCGTCTCAAGCATCGCCAACTGGGGCCGGAGACACTCAATAGGCTATTCGCGCGCCATTTTGGCGCCGAGTCCAGGTTCTCCCAGCGCGAATAGCCAGCCACGGCAAGATTTTTGTGCCGTGGCTGGCTCATGGGGATTGAATCACCACCTTCTCTGTCTCACCAGCCTTCGTCATCCGGAAAAACATTGGAGTAACTGGCGCGCGTTCTAGCCTCGGCTAGCATAGGTTCAGCGTGCTCCTTCCACACGCGGAAGTGCGCGGTCTCGCGGTGGAGCGCGCGGGCCTCGTCTGTCCTGTAGGCCTCGACCAGTACAAATCGGGTGGGATCATCCGCCTGCTGCATCACGTCAAACCTCGCAATGCCGCATTCTTTTACGCTGTTACGGGCGTTCTCAACCGTTGCCTTTTTGAAAGCCTCCACCAATTCGGGTTTTACGTGGCAATAAACATGAACAACCAGCATAGGATCTCCTTCATTTCGAATTCTGCGGCGGAATCGCCTTTCCAATCCTCCACGACCCGCAGCGGTTGCCAATTAAGACGCTTTGTGGCAAAGTCCTTGCATTAAACGAATGTCCGACAAAACCGCCCCCCCGCCCGCTGTAAGACCGCCTCTCAAGCATACCGTTTTGCGCGCCGCGGTTGCGTTGCTTTTTTCCGCCATTCTGATGATCCCCAAACTCCGGCGGCTGCGCCGGAACGCCCGCCTTTGGACATCGATACGCGCCGCCTTTATTGCGGTCGGGGCCATCCTTCTTTGGCGGGCATTTGTCTAGCACATCAGCGCCGCGTCTCTCATCCCGGCAGTCATTTTCGTACTTTTGGGCGCGCTTGTGCGCGCTCGCCCGGTGAAAAAATCTGTGGATGCGCTGGCCGCGGAATTAAATGCGCTGGTGGTGGTCAACGGCGGCGTGCTGATTGACGCTGTTCACCTGAAGCCGCTTCCCCAGGTCAGCATTTTCGTTAATCCCAGCCGCCTGATTGTGCTATCCCAAAATCACCAGCGGCTGGAAGAAATTCCACTCGCAAGCATTGACGGTATTGCGGCGCGCCAAGCGGCCCTGGCCCGCGCCAGCAAACGCCGCAAGCCCGGATCTACCCTTGCGGCCCTAGAGGCCACAGAGGTCTGGGACCTTGAAATTACGTGGCAATCAGGCGAGGTTTCGACCCGCTTCCGCTACGAAGGGGCTTTCGCCGCTCACCTTGCTGGCATCGCTGAAAAGACGCTGCGCGAGGTCTGGAAGAAAGGGCTTCCTGTGATCGCGCCGTGACAAAAAATCGCCGCAGAACTGGCGAGGCTTTGCGCCCGGCTCAGCGGCGATCACCGGATGCTGTCACCCGCCAGCCCCCAGAAATCATTAACGTAGTACGATGAAACGACGTTGCCGAAAAGATAGCAGATCGCCTTGCATTCCGGCACTTCCCCATAAAGCTTTCGTCCCCGCGCGAACACCTTCTTAAACGATCCCTCACGGAACAGGTTGCCGCCGATCTTTTTCAGCGGCTCGCAAGGATAGAAGACGTCGCCGTTCGGATAGACCCGCGGGAAGAAGGTGGGAAAGCACTGGAAATCACCAAATTGGAGGAGCGTCTTCAGAAGCTTCGGCGTC
>JBOGJY010000491.1:0-6073 GCA_050745325.1 Terriglobia bacterium | reverse complement strand
GGAGTGGAGCAGAAGAAGGAACAGTGCCGCGACGCCGACCGGCTGCGCTGGGTCGAGGATTTGGTCCAGGATTTGCGCTACGGCTTGCGGCAACTGCGCCGTAATCCAGGCTTTACTGCCGTTGCGGTACTTACCCTCGCCCTTGGCATTGGCGCATCCACGGCAATTTTTTCTGTGGTGGATGCTGTGCTGCTGCGCCCACTTCCCTACCCAAACCCGCAGCAAATCGTGACCGTATGGGAACAAGAGGCAAACGGTCATCGAGCGCATTTGGCCGATCCGAATTTCGAGGATTTTCGCACCCAAAATCATACGTTGAGCGCGCTGGCCGTGTTCAGTTCTGGTCCGGACTCTGTGTCGGGCGGCAGCGAACCTGTACGCATGAACGTCGCCGCCGTCTCTCAGGATTTTTTCAAGGCGCTGGGTGTCGCGCCTTTTCGTGGCCGCGCCTTCGCGCCCGATGAACAGGTTTTACACGGCGCGCCGGCAATGATCGTCAGCTACGGCTATTGGCGGCAATTTCTGGGCGCTGCGGCGGATCTCTCACACGTCCGGCTGTCGATGGATGGAACAGTTTATCCGGTCATTGGGGTGATGCCGCCTGGATTCGATTTCCCTACGGGTGTAGCCGCCTGGACGCCGCGCGAGCGTTACGGCTGGTCCACAAGCCGCACGTCGCACAACGGAGAAGGCATCGGGCGTCTTCGCGAGGGCGTGAGCATCGAACAGGCGCGCGCAGATCTGGACACGATCGCCCGCCGAATTCACGCGGAGTATGGGCAAAGAGAAAATTCTGAATATTTTCTGACCGACGCTGCGGTAATTCCGCTGGCCGATGCGATGGTCGGAAATGTCCGCGCAGCTCTGCTCACGCTTTTCGGCGCGGTCATACTGCTGTTTCTTGTCGCGTGCGCGAATGTCGCTGGACTGTTGCTGGCGCGCACGTTGGCGCGGCGGAAGGAATTCGCGGTGCGCGCGGCGCTGGGCGCGGGACGAGCCCGGCTCGCGCAGCAATTGCTTACAGAATCTCTGGCGTTGGCTCTCGCGGGCGGGGCGTTGGGAATTTTGCTCGCGACGTGGATTACGTATGTGCTGCCCGCAGGCTTGCCGCGGCAGCAGGGCATCGCTATCAATGCAACCGTGCTTGTGTTCTCGCTCGGCGCCACTTTGATGGTTGCCATGGGCCTTGGGCTTTTCGCTGCGTGGCGCGCTGGCGGCGTGGATTTGAGTGATGCGCTGAGCGCCGGCTCGCGAAGTTACAGCAGCGGCAGCCGACGGCTTCGCAGCGCGCTGGTGATTGGCGAAATTGCCGCGACGCTGATGTTGCTGGTGGGCGCCGGGCTTTTGGGCCGGAGCTTTTTGCGGCTGATCTCGGTAAGTCCGGGCTTTAACGGAAGGGGTTTGCTGGTGCTGAAGTTTTCGCCGCCGCGGTCAGAAAGCGCACTGACATTCGGGCAAATCGCGCAGCAGACCCAGCTTCTTAGCCAATTAGTGGCTCAGGTGCGCGCCATCCCCGGCGTTCGATCGGCGGGACTGACGGGAGCACTTCCCATAGCGGACCCCGACGGTTTCCCCGACGGATTATTCTTGATTCTCCATGGACAGCCAGCGCCTGCGAACTTTGATGACTGGGGACGTATGGCGCAAAATCCAAAGCAGACCGGCGAGGCCGATTATGCCGTCGCCAGCGCGGGATATTTTCGCACCCTGGGGATTCCGCTTTTGCGCGGACGGGTGTTCAACGCGCAGGATGGCCCAGGCGCGCCGAACGTCGCGGTGATCAGCGAAACGCTGGCGCGCGAGAAGTGGCCGCACGAGAATCCTATCGGGCAGGTGATAGACTTCAGCAACATGGACGGCATTATGAAGCCGCTCACCATTGTCGGAGTTGTCGGCGACATTCGAGCGGAGGGGTTGGAGCAGCCTCCTACCGCGATCGTTTATGTGGATTATCGCCAGCGCGGGCTGGGCCCTAACAGTTCGCCGGCGATTGTTTTGCGCACTGCGCTGCCGGCAAGCATGATCGTTCCTGCGGCGCGCGGCATCTTCCACGAACTCGACCCCAATATTCCCGTGCAATTCTCGACGTTCGCGGAAGCGCTAGGCGGGTGGATGGCCGAGCGGCGCTTCCTGCTGCTTCTCGCGGGCGTTTTTGCCGGAGCTGCGCTGGCGGTCGCGGCCGTAGGCATTTACGGGCTGGTGGCGCATTCGGTTGCGCGGCGCACGCAGGAAATCGGCGTCCGAATGGCGCTCGGCGCGCAACGAGGCGATGTGCTGCGTTTGGTGATAGGCGAAGGCGCGCGGCTGGCAGCGATGGGCATAGTGATCGGCATTGCGATGTCGCTTATGACGACGCGACTGATATCGAGTCTGCTTTTCGACGTGAAAGTTACCGATCCGCTTACCTTTTTGGTAGTAGCTGTGCTTTTGTTCGTGGTGGCGCTGCTGGCTTCGTACATTCCCGCGCGGCGGGCGGCGGATGTCGATCCCATGGTGGCGCTGCGGCATGAGTAATGTTTGATCGCGCGCCGGAGCGGGAAGCCGGCTTGCGGATCACCCTGGGCGCGGCGGTGTTGGTCTGCATTCTTCGGGTAAGAGGGCGCCTTTTTCGAGGTGGCAGATTCTTGTAGCGAAACTCGCGGCGTGAGGATCGTGCGTCACCATGATCACCGTTTTCCCGTATTCCTTATTGAGCCTGGAAAGAAGAGCCAGAACGTCCCCGGCCGAAGTTGCGTCCAGATTCCCGGTGGGTTCATCCGCGAGGATTAGATCGGGGTCGGTCGCGATCGCGCGCGCAATCGCCACGCGCTGCTCCTGGCCGCCCGACAACTGCCGGGGTAAATGGTTCAGACGGTCTCCCAGCCCAACCAGGTCCAGCGCGTTCGAGGCGTGCTCGAACCGCTCCTTTTTCTTGAGATGGGTGAGCTTCAGGGGCAGCTCAACGTTTTCAACTGCGCTGAGCACCGGGATAAGGTTAAACGATTGGAAGACAAATCCAATGTGCTCATTCCGCCAGCGCGCGAGTTGGCGCTTGCTGAGACCTTGAAGATCTTCGCCGAGGGCGCGAATCTCGCCGCCAGTTGGCTTGTCCATCGCTGCAATAAGGTGGAGCAGGGTTGACTTGCCTGAACCCGAAGGCCCCATGAGAGCCACAAAGTCCCCTCGGGAGATCGTAAGGTTCACATCCTTCAGCGCCATCACGCGAAATTCATCGCGCGCGTATTCCTTGGTGAGCAGATGCGTTTCGATGAGTGGTTCAGCCACAATGCGAATCCTCATTCCGGGTTGCGCTCTTTAAGCAGGCGGACATAAATCCGCACCGGTCATTTGTTGTAGCGGCAGCGTTCCCGCCGCCGGTCTTTACTATTTAAAATCCGGCGGCCAGAGGCCGCCGCTACAACCACAGTTGTCAGGTTCCTCAAATCTCACGTATCGCGGCCAGGATTTCCTTGCGGGCCGCCATTCTGGCCGGGAAAAGTCCTCCGAACGCTCCAACGATCAATGCGAATATCAGCCCGGGGATGATGGCCGCAAACCCCACGTGAAAGCGGAAGGAAAACTCGCTGAAGGTCACGAAACTGCCGATGCCGGTAGTGACTCCATCCAAGGGGAGCGCGATCAGGCAGCCGAGCACGCCGCCCGCAAACGAAAGCAGCAAAGCCTCCGCCAGGAAGCTCATCAGGATATTACCGCTTGAAAATCCCAAAGCCCGCAGCGTGCCAATCTCCTTCGAGCGGCGCGCGACGGCGGCGTACATGGTGTTCATCGCCGCGAAGCCGCTGCCGATAGCCATGATGATGGCTATGAGAATACCGAGGAACTCAATAGGCGCGCCCGCTGACGTGAGGCTTGCGTAGTATTGCTTTTCGCGCACGGCGGTGACGTTCAGGCGGGGATCATCATCAAGCGAGCGCATCAGCGATGGAATCGCCGCTGCGCTGGTGGCGCGAATCAGAATGGAGTTGAGCTGGTTTTCGCGGTGATAGTCCCCGCTGATCTGGTTTAAGTCACCCCAGATCTCGCTGTTCACCGCAGGCTCAGCAGAATTCATCACGCCCACCACTTGCCATTTGCCGCCACCGAAGCTGAGTTGCCCGCCAAAGCGCGCGTCCGGGTATCTCTTAGCCACCGATTGGCCCACCACCACCTCCCGATGTCCCGGCCTGAACCAGCGGCCTTCCGTGATTTTCACATCGCGCATCCCGATGCCTACCGGCTCGAGGCCGCGAAGCGTCACATTCATCCCGTTCGGATCGTCGACGCTAGGAAGATTGATGACATTGACCATCTCGAGGGAGGCCATCGGCTGCCCGGCGCGATCCCTCGCAATCCCGGATTTCCATTCGACGTCCTGGTAAATCTCCCGCGTGATCGAACTGCCGAGCTCAGCCTGCGAGCCGATCCGCATCACCAGAATTTGCAGCGGATTGCCCGACGCGCTGAAGACCGCCTTGAGCCCGTTCACCAGGGCGAGATCAGCCACGAGCACGGCCACGGTAAGCGCGATGCCCAGCGCGGTCATGATCGTGGTCCTTTTCCGGACGACGAGGTTGCGCAGGTTGTAAGTGATGGGTATGGTCATCGCATTAACCCGTATACCTCAGAGACTCGACAATGGAGGTTCGCGCCGCGCCCAGCGCGGGCGCGAGCGCGCTGGCAAAGCCGATGAGCAGCGCCGCAACCAGGCAGATCGCAGCAACAGCCGGGGTGACGCTGAGCGTTTTCAAAAAGATTGCCATTCCGGGACTTTGCCGGATGACGTTGCACAATACGCCAGCAAGTCCACAGCCGATGACGCCGCCAGCGAGCGCAATGATCCCAGCCTCGCCGAGAATAATCCCCAGGATCACGCCGCGCGTGAAGCCAAGCGTCTTCATAATTCCGATCTCGCGGATACGCTCGCGCACAGACATGGAGAGCGTATTGGTCGAGACGAGCAGGACGGTGAACGTCACGGCGCCGAAGATCGCCGCAAGGAAGAGCTTGAGGTTGCCTAGAAACGAGACGAAGCTCAGCATAAAAGCCTGCTCGCTCTCCGTCTTAGTGGGGTAGGGCGCGTTCCTGAACATTGCGTCAATCGATTTTGCCACGCTCGCCACCGCGCCCTTTGAAATGGTCTCGACGTGGTATTGCTGGATCATGTTGTGTAAGTCGCTCGACGCGGGCAGGGTGTCGTTCAAGTAGTCCCAGTTGAAATAGAGGGGCTCGCCCCCGCTTGAGTCATTCGGGTCCGTGTAGATTCCCACCAGCGTCAAGTCGAGCGCGGTTTGCAGGTTTTGATTGACGAGGGTGATCCGATCTCCAAGCTTCCAGCCCAACTTCGCCGCGAGCGCCTCCGACGCCACGCAAGCGGTCTTCTCTCGCTCAAATGCGGCCTTCTGATCTTCGGGTATTCCATATTCGGGGTGAACGGCGAACAGTTGCGAGGGCTCAATGGCAAACTGCCCGAAGCGGTATTTTGGGTTGTTCGGGTCTTTGTACGTGGCGCCAAACCATACTAATCGCGTGACCGCACGCACGCCGGGAATCGCTTCGATCTTCCGCTCATATGAAACCGGCAGGTCGAGTGTCAGCGAGGCCCGGTTGTGGACGATCAGCCGAAGCGCTTCGCCGGGAGTCGTGTTAGCGGTGGAGGTGAACAGCGTGCGATACATCGCCGCGAGAACCCCGATCAGACAGAATGAGATGGCGATGCTCGCAATGGTCAGCAGGCTGCGCCGCCGGTTGCGCAGCACGCTCTTCGTAATCAGAGGAAGGTAGCGCCCCATAGCCCTTCCATAACGCAAGGACTATGCCAATCCAAAAGATAAGCGGGGCCATTGATTATAAGCCTGTTACGCGATGGGCAAGGGAGAATAGCGAGTCATTATTTACGAGATATCGTGAAATCACGAATGATCATTGCATGGTTGCGTCTTTCCTAGGCTGATTCCGAACTTGTCCGGGGCATGGCGATAACCCGGCGCTCTTGGCGGCCGGATTTGAACGCGAATTTGTCGATGCCAAGGCGCTGGATGCGGGATTCGAGAGTGGTTGAAGGAATCCCCAGCAAGGCTGCGGCTCCGCGAGGCCC
>JBOGJY010000490.1:0-12083 GCA_050745325.1 Terriglobia bacterium | reverse complement strand
AATAGCAAAGACCGGCGGCCAGAGGCCGCCGCTACAACTGCTGCACCAGAGAAAGTTCTCACTAATATGTAATCCTCAATAGATCCGGACTAACTCTCGCTTCTCCGATTGTTCTAATGCGACGCGGCGGCTGGCCGGGCTTTTCTTATTACAGGTTCGAGACAGATGGAAGACGGTTTGCTTATTTGCTTGGCTGGCGGGTGGATGTACAATGTGGATGTCAGCGGCTCCAAGGGGAAAGGGAGCTGCCAAAACGGGGGCTCACATGGCTCTCCAACGCAGTTCGGGGCGATTGAGTAAGATTCTACCTGTGTTCGTTGCGGGCCTGATCGTCTTGGGCTTTGCAACACTGCTCAAAGCCAGCCAGGAGATGGGGCGCTACGACAGGATTCTTTTGATCCGCGGCCTTGATCATGAGGTGGCGGTGGCCAAGATTCCATTACCGTGGGGCAAGCACGGCGTCCACATCAAGCGCGACGGCCAGGTGGACCAGGCGCAGGTGATGAAGGAATTGCACGCGAAGGGGGAATCGGTTAAGCCCGGAATACCGGTCGAAATCACGGACATTAAGTTCAAGCCGGGCCGGATCATGTTTGCGATCAATGGAGGCGGAAACACCGGAGAGCACTGGTATCAGCATCTTCAGATTGGTATGGGAGGCCTCCCCGATCCCATGATGTCGCGCGATACATCCACAACGCCTTCGAACGGATCGTATGTTACGGTTTATCTTCCGTCCAGCGATCCGAGCCCGAGTGTCGACCGCGTGAAGAAAATGCTGGCCGGTGTGCTGGATTTTGCCCGCCGCGGTCCGACCGTGCTCTATTCGCCCGCTATCCCTGCCCAATTTAAAGACGCTATCAAGAAGCATCAGGTGGCGCTGGGAATGGATCGCGCCTGCGTGCTTTCGGCGAAGGGAGCGCCTGACCACAAAGTGCGGAAGGATTTGCAGGATGGCTCCGAAGAGGAAGATTGGCTTTATGGAGACCCGCCACACGTCCTGTTTGTCATCTTCATTGACGACTCGGTGGCGAAGATTCAGCAATATTGACGGGGCTTCAAAACGGCCCGCAGGCGGCCAGGCTCACAGGTGTCCCTCCATTGCAAAGCCTGAAAACTATTGAGGCTTCGCCTCTGAACCACGAGCCGTGGCCCGCCGCGAAGCGGTGGAACATGAGGTGACGTGGGTGGAACCCACGGAATGTAAACCCCGGTTATTCCCCGGCAACCCTGGAGGGGTTGAATAGGGTCAGACCAGCGCATCAATCGTTCGACTGTTCGGCCCCTTTTAGAGTCTGTGTGAAAACGCCGGAAAAGAAGCTGTAGCGGCTGCCTCTGGCCGCCGGTTTGTAGAGAGTAAAGACCGGCGGCGAGGACGCCGCCGCTACAGCCCACGGCACTTCATGTTGCTCCCCTCCGGGGAGCAGGAGCCGCCAGACAGTCAAATCCAAGCGGCCGCCGGAGTTCCCAGCCTATGTTGAAACAGCAATCGAAAGGCGCTGCACGATGCGCCCTGCTTCGCGTCATCACTCTTGCGCTCATGCTCGGCGTGGTTGCATCTTGCGCCGGCGCAATTCCGGCTCAGGGCCGCAAGAACAACAACTCAGGCCCGCAGGATTTACCGGACCATATTAACTCTCTCATGCGGCAGCTTTACGGAGTGCAACTTGTGGACGCAGGCAAGATTCCGGGCCAGGCGCAGGATCTCGTGATCGGCGCGCTCACCCAGTGGATGGCCGGTGGCGGGTTGCAAAAAGAGTCCGGAAACTATCCTGTGGACGTGCGGGTGCGGATGCGGCTCGAACAATATTTCTCCAAGCTTCATTATCCGTTCTTCGGCGCGCCGGTGGTCTTTGCCAAGCCTTGGAATGGCGGCGAGCTGGTGGGCGCCGGGTTCACGCTGGGCTGGTCAGATTTTGACCGCGTCAATACTTTTGCGTTGTATGAAATAAAGGGCGGAGACACGCGGCAAGTGGCGGTTGGCGGTTTTTTCCCCGGATGCGATATGCGTTACGCTTTTCTGCCGCCATCGCCTTCGGGCGCCTTCCGCTTCATCGTCTACGGCGACCGGCTTGGCAAGAGCCAGCCCCGCCTCAGCGTGGCGCTTTATTCCTTTGACGGGGGGAAGCTGAGCAATTTGTGGCGGCAGCAGGACCTCTATGCGGGTAAGATGGCGGTGACACCTGAGACAGTCACCTTGCGCTACCTGATCGAGGACGAGTACGTCCAGGCGGTTCAGCAGGGCCGGTGGCCCCAGTGGCATGAAGACGTCTACCGGGTGACGCCGCAGGGCCTTACCCTTGAAACCGAGCGCCTTGAGCCGTACAAGAGCGCGTCGTGAGAGAATCTGTGAAAAAATGGGTTGACCAGCAAAAACCTCGCGCCAAGGCGTGAAGCCGCAAAGAAACTAAATGATACGAATTTGACGTCAACCATGGGATCGTTTAGTGGGATGCTGCGCTGATGTCATCCTGAGCGCAGCGAAGGATCTGCTTGTAAGGTGTGAGAAAAGCAGATTCTTCGCTGCGCTCAGAATGACACCGTGAGGAATTCCAGCCCTCGCTTAAGTGCTATGTTTGACCGAAAATTGGTATGAGTTCCACTTGGCGTTTCTTTGCGCCTTGGCGTCTTGGCGAGAGGCTGTTTATTTTTTCACAGTTTCAAAGGGCACGGAAGTGGCCTGGCTCAGCAGGTGGGCGGCCTACTTCACTCGCTCGAGGTAAGTCCCCTGCTCCGTATCGACGCGAATGGTTTCTCCCTCGGAGATAAACGGCGGGACTTGAACGATCACGCCCGTCTCAAGTTTGGCGGGTTTTTGGACGTTGGTGGCCGAGCCGCCCTTGATGCCGGGCTCGGTTTCGATCACCTTCAGGTCAACCGTGGGCGGCAGAGCGATATCAATCGGGCGTCCTTCGTAGAATTCCACCTTCAAGGTGACGTCGGGCATCATGAATTGAGCGCGGTCGCCTACCACTTCTTTGTGCAGGCGGAGCTGCTCGTAATTCTCGGTGTTCATGAAGTGGAAAGAGTCGCCGTCCGAATAGAGGTATTGCATTTCGGTTTCGTCAATGATGGCGCGTTCCACGTCATCTTCGGAGCGGAACCGGTGGTCGTTGATCGCCCCCGTGCGGAGGTTTCGCATCCGCGCCTGCACGAAGGCGCGCAGGTTGCCTGGCGTGCGATGCTCGGCTCTGAAAATCGAAAAGAGTTCGCCGTTGTGTTTGATAACCATGCCTGGCCGGAGATCGTTTGCATTCATTCTGTTTTCCCTCGGTTGATTTTAGAGTGAGGTGAGGCCGGGCAGGAGATACTACACGGTCTTTTTCCGTACAAGCCTTACATTGTTTATTCTAGCGTTCGCGGCAAACCCGCGTCAATCAAAACACGCCCATGACCATGACGCGCAGACTATGGATACGCGGCGGGAGGGTGATTTCTCCCGCGGACGGACTTGACCGGGAGCTCGACGTTCTCGTCGAAGACGGGTTGATCGTGGCCCTCGCGCCGGGAATCGCCGTGGAAGCCGCGGAGACGCTCGACGCTCGCGGGCTGGTGGTGAGCCCGGGGTTCGTCGATTTACACGTTCACCTGCGCGAGCCGGGAGGTGAGGAATCTGAAACCATAGCGACGGGTCTTGCCGCCGCGGTGGCCGGGGGCTTCACGGCGGTATGCCCGATGCCGAACACGCGGCCGGTGAACGACTCGCCGGAAGCCACGCAAGCGATGATCGAAAAGGCCCGGCAGGCCGGCCTGGCGCGAATCTTCCCGATTGCCGCTGCCTCCATCCGAAGCGAGGGAGAGGAGCTTACGGACTTTGCCGCCTTGCAAACGGCGGGCGCGGTTGCCTTTTCAGATGACGGCCGCCCCGTCAAAACGCCGGGGTTGATGCGGCAGGCCCTCGAACGCGCCCGGGCGTTGGGGATGGTGATTATCGATCACTGCGAGGATTTGACGGTGAGCGCGGGAGGCGCGATCAACGCGGGCGCAATCGCGGTGAAGCTGGGGTTGAAAGGGGTCCCCAACGCTTCGGAAGACGTGTGCGTGGCGCGCGACCTGGCGCTGGTCGCCGAAACCGGGGCGCGCTTGCACATCGCCCACATTTCAACCGCCGGAGCCGTGGAGATGGCGCGCGCGGCCAAGGCCCGGGGCGCGCCGGTAAGCTGCGAAGTGACCCCGCACCATTTCACGCTGACCGATGAAGACGTTGAACGGTACGGCGCTTCGGCCAAAATGAACCCGCCACTCAGGACTGCGCGCGACCGCGACGCCGTGCTCGCGGGGCTTGTCGATGGCGTAATCGATGCGATTGCGACGGACCACGCGCCCCACTCACCGCGCCTGAAATCGCAGCCGCTCGCCACCGCGCCGTTCGGCGTGACCGGCCTCGAGACGGCGCTTGGCCTCGCCATCACGCGGCTGGTTGAGCCGGGTCTTATTGATCTTATATGTCTTATTAATCTCATGAGTGTGCGGCCAGCGCAAATTCTCCGTCTGCCGCTCGGCCGGCTTCGCCCGGGGGAGCTTGCCGATCTCACCGTGTTTGATCCCAAGCGGGAGTGGACCTATCGCGCCGCCGAAGGGAAATCGAAGAGCCGCAATTCTCCGTTTGACGGCTGGAAACTGAGGGGGGCGGTGATCGCAACCATCGTGGGCGGGAAGATTGTCTACCGGGCGGCTGGGGCGCCTACGGCCGGCTTCGACCGGCTGCCCGGCTTGACGGCGGGAACGCCGGCCTTGCAGAGCGGGCACTCGGAGGGATCGTAATTCTGTACCTTCAACGTAACGAGCGCGCGTTGAGGAACGCCAAGGCTGACCGCGCCGCCGCTGCGGTCGATGAGCGCGCCGGCCCCGATCACCTTTGCGCCCGCCTGCTCAACACAGGTCATGGTCTCGCGCGTTGAAAGGCCCGTCGTCATCACGTCTTCAACCACAAGGGCGGCCTCTCCGGGAGCGAGCCTGAATCCCCGGCGCAGGCTCATCACGCCGTCCTGGCGCTCGGTGAAAAGCGCGCGAACGCCGAGCGCGCGAGCCACTTCATGAGCCACCAGAACCCCGCCGAGCGCGGGCGCCACAACCACGGCGGCGGAGAGGCGCCGGAATTTTTCCGCCAGCGCCGAACCCAGTTGTCCGGCAGCCTGCGGATGCTGAAGAACCAGGGCGCACTGGATGTAGCGGTCGCTGTGCAGTCCCGAAGAGAGAACGAAGTGGCCTTCGAGAAGCGCCTCGTGCTGGCGAAAGATTTCGAGAATCTGCTGTTCATTCATGTTTGGTCTGCTGAGCCTGTTGGGCCTGATGGGCCCGACGGGTATGTTTAGCCACCTGGGTTTCTTGTGCGCGAAGAGCTTGCTCGATTTCCGCCACAATGGCGTCCGCCGCAGACTCGGGTTCAGCCGACGCGGTGATGGGGCGTCCGCAAACAAGGTAATCGGCGCCGGCGCGAATGGCGTCCTCCGGGGTTGAAACGCGTGCCTGGTCTTGGGCGGCGGATGACGCGGGCCGGATGCCCGGCGTGACAATCGTGAAGCCCGGGCCGCAAGCCTTGCGGATCGCCGCGGCCTCTCGCGCCGAAGCCACCACGCCGTCGAGACCGGCGCTTTTGGCGATCAAAGCCAGACGAAGGACTGCATCCTCGGGGCTGCCGTTCAGGCCAATCTCTCTGAGGTCCGCGGCGGAAAGGCTGGTGAGCACGGTGACGGCCAAAACCAGCGACCGCTCGCCCGTCCCCTGACCCTCGCGGGCGCCTTCGAGCGCCGCTTCCATCATCTTGCGGCCGCCTGAGGCGTGAACGTTGAACATGCTCACGCCCAGCCCGGCAGCCTCGCGCGAGGCGGAGCGCACTGTGTTCGGGATGTCATGGAACTTCAGGTCGAGGAAAACGCGCTCGCCCCGCGCCGCCAGATAGCGCGGCAGCACTGGGCCTTCGGCGCTGAAAAGCTCAAAGCCAACCTTGAACATGCCCACGTGGCCTTGAAGCCGTTCGGCCATCCGCGAAGCAGCGTCAGCCGTGGGCAAGTCGAGGGCAACCATCAGCTTCGACCACGCGGCAAGCTGCGATGAACTCTCCTGAGCCATGAATCACATTGTAGGGGATGAGCGCAGAAAAGCAAGGGACGAGAGACGAGAGAGAAGTCTGATAGTTTGCTTTTCTCTCGACCCTTGTCCCTCGTCTCTTGCCCCTGCGGTTACACTTCGCCGAGGCTTGCCTGCTGCAGCTCTCTCAGAAGCTGCTGGTACTGACGTTGCATTTCCTCCCTGCGTGGAAGTTCTCTGCGAAGGGCTTGAGCCTGCCGCCTGATGGCCTGCGCTTGCCGCTCGATGTCGCGTCTGAACATTTGATTTTGCATCGGGCCGGGAGCGGCATCCAGGGTTGCGCTCAGGGTCTGTTCCTGGCCGGAGCGGACGATGGAGAGATCAATCGCGGGCTTTGCCGCGTCGTTCAGCGCATGCATGAGATCGGAAACGGACGCCACCTCGGTCGAACCCACCTTGACAATGCAATCCCCAGCCTTGAGGCCCGCTTTGGCGGCGGGGCTATTCGCTTCGACCTCAGTTACGAGAACGCCTTTTCCCTGCGCGACCCGGAAATATGTTGCAAGCTGGGGGGACAAGGATTCCACCTCGATGCCGAGGCGGTACTTGGGGAATCCGAAATCAAAATGGAATTGAGGCATTTGGATGCGCGGGTTGATCGAGTAGGAGAACATGCGCGGCTGGTTGCGCTGCGCAAGAGAGGCATCGAGGTTAAGTATTTTGCCCGAGCGGCTGACGCGCAGCGTGACGGTGCGGCCCGCGGGCGTCTCGCGCACAAGCTGCTCGAGTTGGCTCGCGCTCCACACGCGCATCCCACCGAATTCCAGGATCACGTCGTTCTCCCGAAGCCCAGCCTTGGCTGCGGGGCTGTCCGGCTCAACGTGAGCGACGACCGCTCCATACTCGCCGGGCAGCTTCATGGAGCGAACATCGGTAGAAGTGACATCCTTCAAACCAACGCCGAGAAAAGCGCCCTGCCCGCCGCGCACGACGCCGAAGGTGGCTCCGGGGCTGATATCAGGAGGAAGTGGCGGCGGGGGCTGAATCTGCTGGGCCGCGAGGGCGCCCGGGACCAGGGAGATAACGAAGAACGCGGCCACCAGCAAGGGCGCAGATCCGCTCGCAATCTGTATTTTCGGTCTCATAAGTTGCCTCCATGTTGCTTTTGCCATTAAGGTCAGTTAGGCGGTTGAGGGGGCGCGGGTGGCGGCTGCGGGGGCGGGCCGAGTTGCTCCACCTGCTCGCGGGACCGTTGCATTAGTTCGCGGTTGAGTTCCCGCAACTGCCTTTCAAATTCGCCTCTCTGACGTTCGATCATACGCTGAATCATCTGCATTTGCCGGAACATTTCCGCTTGCTGCCGCGAGGCGTCGCCCCAGTTCTTCCACAACGATTTCTGATAGCCCTCGAGTCCGGCGGCGGCGGCGGGGTTAAGCTCGCGGATTTGAATGTTGCCCATCGCGGTGCGTATATCCAGCGGGCCACCACCACCGTGCAGCGAAACCTTGGCGCTTTCCGGGCCAAACGCGAGGTTCTTATTGATGGTCAAAACCGTGAGCGGAAAATCCGACATAATCCGGTGCCCCATGGTGTGGTTGATCATGGCATTGATCGTAATGGGCAGCGTGGGAGGGATGAAGACATCAACATCACCCACCTGGGTCTCAAGGCGGGAGGGGCCAAAGGTACGGCGGCCCGCTGCGATCTCGGCCAGGATCCGCCCGGCCGACGTTTGCGCCGTCACCGGTCCCACGGCTTTCAAAAGGGTGATGTTTCCTCCGGAAGTTTCGGCTTTCACTCCGCCGCGTGAGCTTGCAACCTGAATGTTGCCGCCCGCGGTTTGCGCCTGCACTGAATTGCCGCACTCGCCAAGATGGATCTGGCCACCCGCCGTCCCCACCACAACCGGACCGGAAGCCGCTTGCATTACGATGTCTCCGCCCGCGGTTTCGGCGGTCAGGGAGCCATTCACGGCTCCGGCCATAATAACACCGCCACTCGTTTGGAGCGTCGCGCTGCCATTCACGTTGCCCACCTGGATGTTGCCGCCCGCCGAGCGGGCAGATACGTTGTGGCCGACATTGCCGAGGGCGATCATGCCGCCCGCCGTCGAAACCCAAACCGGGCCCAGCACGTCGCCGGTGCGGATGTCTCCGCCCGCCGTGTCGGCCCGCAATTGACCGTCCAGCTTTTGGACCAGCACGTTACCACCTTGCGTTTTTACATCCAGGTCGAACTTCAGCGGCACGCTCACCTCAAGCTTGGCGCTGATCAAGCCAGTGCCACGGCTGCACGCGGGCTGGGTCTCGATCAAAGCGCCGTCTCCAACCCGGACGGCTTTGATCCGGTAGTGGTCCAGGCAGTTTTTCGCCTTCTGCGGGTCTCGATTGTAAGAGGCAAGATCAATCAGGCATTCCACTTGACCCTCGGCGCCCGGCCTGACGTGGACGATTCCCGGATCAGCGTGTATGACCAGCCGTCCTCCCGGCTTCACCGGAATCTGGCACTGAATTTGCTGGACCCAACTATCCCCCTCAAGCTGGGGCGCGCTCCGTTGGATGCGCGGCTCCTGCGCCAGCGCGAGAATCGCGCTTATAGAAACAGCCAACACCACAGAAAACGCAGTTTGCCATCGTACCGGCATGGTGGAGTATCCTTTAATGTATCTGTTCCAATTCACGCGCCGCCGCCAGAGCCTTGACCCGGACGTAGGCGTTCGAAGCGTTCTTGGCAAAATCCTGGAAAACGGGAACCAGCGTTTGATCGCGCTCGGCCAAGGCGTGCTGCACTAAATCATCAATCGCGCCCACGCGCACGCCGGGGTTTGCATCCTGCTGCGCGGCTTCGACAAGGGCGCCTTGTACTTTAGAATCCCAGCTCATCGCAGGAACCGTGCGCAGGGCCTCAAGCCTCACGCCCGCATTCGGGTCGCGCCGCAGCGCGTAGAGCAGCGCGTCTTCAACCGACGGGTTATCTGTTTTCTGCCGCAGAGCATCCAGCGTATCGAGCCGGATGCCCGGATTGGAGTAGGTCTTCACCGCATCCACAAGAATGCGGCGGATGCGCGGGTCGTCGAGCGAACCCTCGAGCGTGACCCGGCGCTCCGAGTTCACCGTGATGCGAACCTTGTCCGTTTCGGGATCCTGCGAAACCTGGCTAATGCTGCCAATAATGCCAAGATCGGGAACGGCCGAGCTTTCCACGCGCCGCGCCGCGCCGCCTTGGCTAGCTACCTGGGCTAGCCTCCCGGCGCGCGGACGAATCATCCATCCCAATCCGAATCCAAATACGACCAGCGTCAATGCGGCGGCTACGCGGGAGGGATTGGAAATTGCCGCGTACCCATCGGCAAAAAGCCTCCGCCAGCCGTATTGCTCACGCTCGAGCGTTGTTTCCAAGGTCTGGCGGCACTGCGCGAGAAGGGCCGGGCTGGGATTGGGCGCGGGACGCTTGCTCAGCAAAGACTGCATCCGCCGGGCGCGTTCCAGGCTCGCTTGGCAGCCACCGCATCCCGACAAGTGCTCTTCCAGCGACTGGCGTTCCGATGTTCCGATCTCGCCGTATAGGTAAAGCGAGAGGTTCTGATTCACTTCGTTACAGTTCATAAATCACAGATGCCCGCAACCCGGCTATTGGGTGAGGCCGTTCATCCGGTTGCGCCGGGGCGCGGCCCTTTTCGTTAGATCAAGTCTTCGAGCGCGCCGCGCAGTTTCTGAGTGGCGCGAAAGAGGCAATTCTTGGCCGTCTCTTCGGTCGTGCCGCACATCTCGCCGATCACCCGCAATTTCAGACCCTCGTAATGACGCAGCTCAAAAACCATGCGCTCACGCGGGGTGAGAAGCCCCATCGCGGCGTGAAGGCGCTGGCCGATCTCGCTCGCCTGCAGCGAACGTTCGGGGTTCAAACCAGGACGCTCATCCGCCACCGTCTGAAAAAAATCGTCTTTCCCCTCTTCGTGAGGCGGAGCCTGGAGTTCCATCCGCCGGTTCCTCCGTCTCAGATGATCCAGGCAGATGTTCACCACGACCCGGTACAACCAGGTTGAGAACGTGGATTGAAACCGGAAGTTTGCGAGCGACCGGTACACTTTCAAAAAGACCTCTTGATAAAGGTCTGCCGCCTCTTCTAGCGATCCGGTCATCCTCGCCGCCAGGCGCAACACCTCGCGGTCGTACAGGCGCACCAGCGCCTCAAAGGCGGCGCGGTCTCCGGCCTGCGCCCTTTGGATCAAAAGAAGGTCTTCGGGAACCGCGGCCGGCGCGTCCTGCGCGAGATTTTTGCCGGTTAATTCCAAACAGGCGCCATCCATAACCATCGAGCGTCTCTTACGCGTCTACTAGCTTAGACGCGGTCCGCTGCAAAAGGTAAGCCAGAGCAGCAGGCTGCCGTCTTTGCTCGCGAGCCGCGCGCTACTGCTTTTGAGCCGTTTGGGCCGCTTGTTTCTCGACCGCAGGCAAGACGTAGTTTGTCACCAGCATTTCATATTCGGCTTGGATGTCTTGGGTGATGGGAGCAGAGGCGAGGGGATGATCATCCGCCGCGGCGAGGTACAGGTCCCCGGTTTTACCGAAAGATCCGGGGTTGATTTTCTCGAACTCCGCCGTGTCGGTGGTGGCGTAGTTGAAGATATTTTCAGGTGTGTAAGTTGCAAGCTGCTGAGGGGTCAATTTGGCGACGCTCCGGACGTGGATGGCAAACCGGCCGAAGTAAAGGTCCTTATTGTATACAACGCGCAGAACGCGCTGGTACTGAGAGTCTGGATTTGAGGGGTCGGTATAAACATTGGCGAGAAGATAGAAACTAAACTTTCCGTCGAGCGATTGATCGGCCATCTGATAGAGGCGGCTGGTAGGGTCGTTGGCGGACGCAATCTCCTTCGATTTGTGCCTTCGCGGCAATGCCTGCAAGGGTCCAGCCGCATAACTGATGAGGCACACAGTGACGAAAAGCAAAAGTGGCCCGGTAACGGATCTGCGCGCAGTTTGTTTCATATTCCCCTCGATAGCGCCGGTATGCGTCTGGGACACATCGCTGAACATCGCCGCCCCGCCCTAGCTCCTGACCTAGCTCCGGCGTCTAAGATTTGGAAGGCAAAATAGTACCTCCATCTCGCAGCACATACAAGCGTCACGTTCTTAATCTGGCAAACGGCTGCCGGCTCGGGCGGGCTCGCTAGAAGCAAGCGCCATTCTGGAACGCGCCCTTAAACGCATTGCCGCGTGGAGTTGGGAAGAGGTCAGCCGCCTTTCGGCTCGAGCGATCCCAGCAGCTCGATGACTTTGGCGACGGGCAGGCCGATTACGTTTTCAAGGCTGCCCTCCACACGCGCCACAAACTTTGAGGCGCGCCCCTGGATCGCGTAAGCTCCGGCCTTATCGAGCGGCTCACCGCTGGCGACGTAGCTTTGAATCTCTTCTTCGGTCAGCGGTTTGAAAACCACCGTGCTGGACTCATGTTTCAGCGCCTCAACCTGCGCCGGAGCGCGGACAATGCAAATGCCGGTCACAACGTAGTGAGTGCCGCCGGAGAGAAGCCGCAGCATCCGCGCCGCGTCTGCCGCGTCCTTGGGCTTGCCCAGAATATGGCCTGCTACCACCACCACGGTGTCTGCCCCCAGAACCAGATCGCCGGGAGCGGAGGAGCTGGCTACAGCAAGGGCCTTTTCGCGCGCCAGCCTCTCGACGTAGGCTGCTGCAGATTCTCCTTTCTGGCGTGATTCATCGACGTGCGCAGCCTGAATCACAAACTCGATACCAGCCTTTTGCAGCAACTCCCGCCGGCGGGGAGATTTCGAAGCCAGGATCAGCGTCATAAGGGAAATCATTTTACTCGAATCTCTTTTTTGTTTTCCAGCATAGTGTCTCGTAGCGCCGGTCTTTAGACCGGCACATGCCGCCCTAAAGAGTCTGTGTGATAACTGCAGTTGTAGCGGCGGCGTCCCCGCCGTCGTGCTTGGTTTTCAATCGTTTCGACGGCGAGACGCCGCCGCTACAGAGTTACCCCTTCATCCGCAGTCTCAGTTTCTGGGCCTGCTCAAATTCGCGTTCGAGGGT
>JBOGJY010000489.1:0-9872 GCA_050745325.1 Terriglobia bacterium | reverse complement strand
GGTAGTAAGCTTCACCAAATCGCTGCGGTCATAGAAGGGAACAACCTTGACGTCAGGCGGCAGGACTGTCTTATTCAGCTTCTCTGTTTCCCGCTCGACGCCCTGGAGAACGTTCTGTGTTTCTTCGCCGGTCCGCATGAGGATTACGCCTTCGACGGCGTCATCCTGATGCATATAGCCGAATTCGCCAAGGCGCGGCGCGTTTCCGATCACTGTATTGCCGATGTCTTTCACGAGCACCGGAGCGCCGTTCTGGCTGGCCACGACAATGTTGTTGATATCCTGCAGGTCCTTGACTAGCCCCAGACCCCGCACGTAATAGAACTGGCCGCCTTGCGAATAGAAGCCTCCCCCCGTGTTCGCGTTATTCACCGAAAGAGACTGCATGACCTGCGGCACAGTAAGGTGATAGTTAAAAAGCCTTGTGGGATCAAGCAGCACCTGGTATTGCATCACTTCGCCGCCAAAGCCCGAATCATCCGCGACGCCGGGAACGGAGCGGTACGCGCGCTCGATCACCCAATCTTCGAGCGTCTTCAACTCCATCGGACTCCGGTCCGGGCTTTGGATCACATAACGATAGATCAGGTCGCTCGGACTCGAGAGCGGCGCCATGCTGGGCGCGACCCCGGCCGGCAGAGTCACGTCGCTCAACCGTTGGAACGCAAGCTCGCGGCAGAAATATTTGTCGGTGTTATAACTAAACGTCATGATGACGTCCGACAAGCCGTAAAGCGAAATAGACCGCATGTAGGTGAGGTTCGGGATGCCGTTCATCTCAACCTCAATCGGAACCGTCACCAGGCGCTCTGTTTCCTCCGCCGCGTGACCCGGCCATTGGGTGATGATCTCGGCCATCGGCGGAGCAAGGTCCGGATAGGCTTCGATGGGCATGTGCATGAATGACACCACACCGACGATCGCAATAGCGGCGCTCATTAACAGAATCAAAAATCGCTGGTGCAGGGCGAAGTGAACGATTCGATGAATCATCGGATAGTTTGGATCAGAATCACGGCGAGGGAGGCTCAGGCGTAATCCAAATCCAGTAATCTCCCATCAATGTTGAAGTGAGTTCGCAAATTGCAGAAACAGGCTGCCATCAGCCACAACCTCTTCACCCGCTTGCAAACCGCCTAAAACCTGGGTTCTGCCGACTTGTGTCTGGCCGATGGTAATCAACCGCTGCGCAAACTCTCCCGGTCCGGCGACAACATAGACAAACGGCTCGTTTTCGCTATTTCTGAGCACCGCGGCGTCGGGCACAGAGAGCGCGTTTCGGATCGCGCCGGCGTCCACCTGAACGGTTACATACATATCCTTCTTAAGTTTCTGGCCAGGGTTTTGGGTCACGATGCGCACCTGAAGGGTCCGCGTGTTGGGATCCATGGCGGGTGCAATATAGGAAATGCGGCCACGAAATACCTCCGGGTAGGCGTTGGTCTCGATGGTAACTTGCTGTCCCTGGCGGATGGAGGCGAGATCACTCTGATAAACGTTCGCCAAAACCCAAACCGTGCTCATATTGGAAATGGTGAAACACTGGGTTGAGCCGGCCTGTACCACCTGACCGGGAGCAACCGTCCTATCCACCACTTCGCCGCTAATGGGCGCGAGCACGGGAATCAGGGGCGAGGTTGCTTCCTGCAGCACTGCGCCCGGGCTCGACAGCCCGATAACTTTCAGCGTCTGCCATGCGGCGACCATGTCCGCGTTGGCCTGTACCGTTGCGGATTCGGCCTGCTCCAGTGCGCTTACCGAAATCGCGTGATGCGCGTAAAGGTCTTGGGAGCGGTGATAAGTTTTTTCGGCAAGATTGTAGGCGTCGCGAGCCTTGATATAGTTATCCCGCATTTGAGCATAGTCCGGGCTGGTTATTTCCATCATCGACTGGCCCTGGTGAACCGTCTGGCCCGGGAAAACCAGCACGCGCATAACGCGGCCGCCCACTTGCGTGATGACCGAGGTGGTCTCAAAGTCATTGTAGGCAACTGAGCCGGGCAGTCGAAGGATGTGCGGAATGGCGGCCTTCTCCACCTTTACGAGTTGGAGCCGCCCCATTTGGCTTTCGGGAACACGGAAATACGAAGCCTGGGGGCCGCTGGCTTCGCCCGCAGCAGATGCTTGGGGCGAGGCGGCATCCGCCGTTGGGGCGGACCGATTGCAGCCGGACAGGAGGATGAACGGCAAACAAATGATCGCCACCGCTACCAAGCGGTTCGTGAGGCGCGCGTAAGCAGCCGGCTTTGAAATCAACTTCAAGTTGTTCGGACGTGTTTTCATTGCAAATTCCTTGTTCCTACCGCCTCGCGCAATTGCTCGACAGAGGCCATATACGAGGCTAATGCTTGGAGGTAGGCAAGCTGAGTTGTTCGGTAGCTGCGCTCTGCGTCGAGAAAATCCAGCAGGCTGGCGGCGCCGCGATGGTACGCGTACTGGCTGATATTCTTGGAATCTATCGCTTCTTTGAGGTAACCCGACTGGTAAAGCTCAACCACCTGGGCGTTGGTTTGAAACGCGGCATAGGCACTTTTAACGTCGGTGAGCACCTGATCGGATGCGGCTTGCTCCGCCTCCTGCGCTTGTGTAATGCCGAAATGGGTGCGGGCAATCTCGCCTTGATTGCGGTCAAAGATAGGAATCTCAATGTTGGCGAAAAACGTGGCGTTATTCAGTGTGGCAACGTGCGTGTAGTCCACCGTGGTGGTCAGGTCGCGTTTACCGTTGGCTTTGGCAAGGCCATACTGGCTGTCGGCGGCCGTTACGCCCTCTTTCGAAGCGAGCAAGTCCGGGCGCGACTGAAGCGCCTTGGCCTCCGCGTCGAGCAAGTTCAAATGAAGCGGCGCATAGCTCAAGTCGCCCACCACGCTATAATTCGCCGGCAGCGCATCGTATCCAGCGAGCTGTCTCAGACTGGCTTTGGCCTGAACCAGCGCAACCTGGGCCGCGGAAACATCAGTCTGAAATTGCAAGAGCTGAAGCTTGATTTTGAGGAAGTCGCCCTCGCTGATGTCTCCTGCCTTGTATTGGGCTTGGCTGATGTTAACCGTGTTGGTGAAACTCGCAAGGTCCTGCTGGGCGAACTGAAGCGTGGACTTTGCGAGCAAAACCTGGATGAACTGTTGCGCCACATTAAAAGTTAAAACCCTTTCATCGTCTTTGACCGTTGTGGCCGTAACCGCCGTTTGGTCTTTGGCCGCCCGGACGCGCGCCTGCCGTTTGTGCCCGCGCTCGATGGTATAAGAGATGCCGGCGTCGAACTCGCTGACATTGCTTATAGTTGGCCCGTTCAGGCTGCCGGGACTGAAAAACGGCAGAAACATCGCATCGGTCATAAACACCGGGTTAGGCCGGAGCGAAGCCGTGATCTCCTGCGCCTGGCTTTGTGGGATCGTCATACGCGCGGCCTGCAGCGCGTGGTTGTGCGCGAGAGCCAATTGAATCGCTTGCTGAAGGTCAACGCGAACGCTCGGCGCCCCGGATGGTCCAGTCGGAATTGCAGGGGGCGTCTGGGCTCTCAGCGCCGCTGCGCCACGCGCCAGCACGAGGAGGCCAGCGGTTATCAGGACGAGAAGGCTGAAATAAGCGCATCTCGCATCGCGACGGCTTTCGCCAAAACTGCTCCCGAATGTGCTGGCGGTTGGCCTACCGGTGTTCTCCGCGCCGCCTTGCGGGGCTGAAATGAGCAACTTTGTCATGGGAATCAACAAATCTCCTTGGAAATGCTTCCACTGCCAGGTGCAATATTACCCGGCGGAACGACGTCTCAAAATCAGGCTCAAGTTTCTACTGCCGCAGAACCGTTTTGGCAGAGATATAGCGCCAACCAACCCTAACCGGCTGGCAGGACACCCTTATGAGCCAAAGCAGAGAGAATTACAGGGTTGTACTAGGACCAAATGGAAGAGGGAGGACCGCGAACAGGAAGGGTTGTGATGGCAAGATTCGATAAACCGGACCAGATTAGCGCGAGATGAAAGATAACCCGCTGTGAAGGCCGCGCCGTCTGCCCAACTGTTGCTGGCCGGGCCGAGCTCTGCCGGACGATCTGGCAGGCAATGCAGACTGTCTCGCCGGAAGAGGCGGGTGGTACAGTGGCCCCCGACGCGGAGACCACTGGATTCTGATGGGTAGCAAGGAATGGATAACCGTGCCGGTGAAGTTCAGCGGCGAAGATCAATTGTAGCTGTGCAGCGAAGAGAAGCCATACTGCGGCGGTACGCCACCCTCTGCCCCCCCAACGCGATTTCTTCCCTCGCCGATTCACAGTTCGCTATTTTCTCCGCACTTGGCGTCAGCCCCGCGAGTGGCGGCTTTCAAGCCAGCATTATCCTTGTATCTTACTGAAAACCGAAGGCGTTTTCAATACGTTCTCGAAGCTGTCCCTCAGAGCGTTGCGGACGCGCTCACACTATTTTCCAGATGCCTGAGTGAGAGCGCCGTCCACAAGCTTGAAAAAGTCCGCCGGGGAAACTGCGCCGGCAGCCAGCTTGCCATTGATGAAAAATGTGGGTGTTTCATTCACGCCCAGGCTGCCGCCTTCGACGAAATCCGCGCGGACTCGGGGAAGGGTTGCCTGCGAATCATAGCAGGCCGCGAGCTTATCCCGGTCGAGGCCTGTCTTCGCACCCAAATCGAGCAGTTGCTGCCGCACAGTTTCCGCCTTGATGGCGCTCTGGTTCTCAAAGATCAGCGAGCGAAAAGGAAGGAAGTCCGCGGGATTGATTTGGAACGCGCACTCGTCCGCCACCGCCGCTGCCACGGCCCACGGATGGATGGTATAGAGCGGATACTCCTTGAAGATAATCCGCACTTTCGCGCCATACTTCGGAAGCAACTGCTTTTCCAGGAATTCCTGCATCTCGGCGCAATGGGGACACTCTAGGTCCGCATATTCCACAATAGTCACGGGCGCATTCGCCGGGCCAGTGGATGGCTGATTCTGAGTGCCGATCATGCGCTCCACTTGTTGTTCAGGGTTGCCGTTCAGGCCGTACACATTGCCCGCAATCAGATAATTCCCATCCTTGGTCACGTAGAAATCCTGGGAGGATTTATTCTTCCCGGTGTCCATGGCGACGGTGGTTTTCAGAAAGCCGGGGTAAATCGAGGGACTCAAGGGGCCTACGCTGACGGTTGCGGCCGGGGGGATAGAAAATCGCTCGCGCAGATAGCTCTCGATTTTAGCCCGCGCCGCCTCACTGGACGTTGCCTCGGACGCTGCCTCGGGCTGGCTTTGCGCCGGGAGCGAAGGAAGGCTCACCATCACGAATAGTAGCATGAGTCCGGCGCTCATCCTGACTTTCAAAAGCAAAAGTTCAATCTCCCTTCCGGTAGCAGTGATGTTAGATGCAAGGCGTCAAAAAGCGTTTAAGCCCCTGGCCAAGAGCACAAACCTCACCCGGCGCACGAACGTTACTTCACGCTCCGCAACTCTTCGTCGATAATCCGGTAGTAATCCTCCGGAGGAGCGGCGCCGACGACGGGGTGACCGTCGATGAAACACGTCGGCGTGAAATTAACCTGCAATTTTATAGCTTCGTTATAGTCAGCTTCAATTCTGGGCAGCGTGGTTTTCGCATCCAAACATGCGGCGAGTCTCAATTGATTGATTCCCGCCTGCTCACCGAGCTGGAGCAACATATCCCGCACGTTAGTCACATTGATCTGCGTTTGGTGGGCAAAAATTGATGTCCGGTAGGCGGCGAACGCAGAAGGATCTATATCGTACGCACACTGGTTGGCGATAGCCGCCTCGCGTGACCAGTCGTGTTCCGGGAGCGGGAAATCCTTATAAATCAACCGGACCTTATTTCCATAGCGGGGCAACAGCTCGTTTTCAAGGAAAGGCTGAAGATGGCCGCACATGGGACATTCCAGGTCCGCATACTCAACAATAGTGACCGGGGCGTCAAGCGGACCCGAGTGCGGCTGATTTCGTGTGTTGATCAGGCTTTCCACTTCCTTCGGAGTACGCAATACAAAAAGCTGGCCTAGGATGGCGAAATGCTTGTCGTCCGTGATGTAAAAGTTCTGGCTTTGTTTTTTGCCGTTTCTTTCCGCCGTTACGCTGGTTTCCAGAAAACCGGGCACAGGCGAGGTCGCTAGCGGGCCGGCGCTCAACTGCCATTCTGTTCCCAGCTTAAATCGAACGCGAATGTTGCGTAGAACTTCCGCCTTGGTGTCTGGTCCGAGGTAATACATGGCGCTTCTCGCCAGGTAGCGGCCATTTTTGGAAATGCTGTCTGTTTCCGACGCAACTTTGCCATTAGCTCGAGCTGTCACCAAGCACTCGTAGTAAGCCGGGTTCTGAGAGCTTTCAAATGGCCCCGGGTCTAGCTGAACTTCGGGTGTATAGTAGCCATAATTGTGTAAGTAGTTTACGATTTTCTGGCGGAGGACAGCCTCCGAAAGAGCGGCGGCGCGCGGAGCCTGTCTTGCCCCCACAGTCAAAGAGGGTAAAAAGAGCGTTGTGGCTACCACCGCCCCCCAAAGTCTGGTTTTCAAAATCAACGACAACCTCCCGGTCATAAAGCTCGTCCAAACATCAATCAAAACATTCTAGCGGACTTCCGTAGGGTAAATCAATTTAAGGTAGCGTCTCAGTTTCGGGCCGGAACTGGTTTGGCGCCGGGCTGAAGAACCTGTATGACAACCGCGGCTGTAGCGGCGGCCTCTGGCCGCCGGTCTTTATTATTAAAAACCGGCGGCGGGGACGCCGCCGCTACAGCGCAAAAACCGTGTTTTTGACGCAAAAACCGGCCAGCAAACCGGACTCAAGCCGCAATCGCCTTTATTTTGTGCAATATGCCTCATTGTACCGGATCGATCCGGCTATCCCTTTCATATTCAGTCGATTGCAGTGATTTTACAAACATTAGAGTCCGGTTCGTTCCGGTTCGTTCCGGTTTCTACCCTTTGTTTTCAATAACTTGTAAAAAGTAAAACAATCCTTTTTGGTTTCAGCTCTCTTTTGGCCCGATTTCTTCCTCTTATTCCATCCGCCTTTGGTCCATCATCAGGCGCGCTTTGCTGGCCTCTCGTCGTGAGGCGAGGGACGAGAGTCAAGGGACGAGGGTCGAGAGGCGAGTCCGGAACCCTTGCTTTTTCCTTATCCCTTGTCCCTTGACTCTTGCCCCCGTCTTTTTATTCTACCCCCCGGCTCTGATCCTTTGGAGACGAATGAGACAAATGAGGCACTTTATTTTCATCAGAACGATTCATGGCGCAATTTGTAGCGGCGGCCTCTGGCCGCCGGTCTTTACGATTAAAAACCGGCGGCGGGGACGCCGCCGCTACAACCTATAGTTGCCACACAGACTCTTTAGCCCGGAACACGCCGCCCTAAAGGGCGGTGTCACGCCTGAAGCTGAGACACTGCACAATTTAACGGCGCTTTACACGGTGAATTCGAGCAGGTACACTATTTGGCTAAAGCTACTGGAGTCGGGAGGCGCCCCAAATCCTGGCAAGGACCTGTTGAACCGCGCAGGGAGGGGATACGCGCAGAGGGCGAAACTGCAACGCGCGCTCCAACCGCGAAAGGCATCAAGTCACTGAACCCATAGATGAACACCCCGCTTGCAGGATCGACGGCATCCCGCCTTGCGCTGTAACGAGCTGATAACTCAAGGGTTCAATGACTCAACCTTTCCCGCTCTCTGGCCTCTAAATCTACAGTTTCAGGGCAAGGAGGAGACGCGAGCGAAGCGTTGAGTTCTCGGGCGACAACACGGAGCCGGGGCTTGTTTGGGTTTGCCGTCTTCACCGCTTCGGTAGCTTATTTGGCGGTCATCACCGGCGCAATCGTGACGAGTGAGGGCGCGGGTGTTTCCACTTCCTTTGGCAGTTTCAGCCTTTCTCACCTGCTGGAATGGGCTAAAGCTGACGGCGGCCATCGCATAACAGGGACTATTGTGGCCGCGCTGACGTTGGCGCTCGGGGCCGCCGTGCTCTTCAAAGAAGAGCGGCGCTGGGTGAAGTGGCTGGGCGGCGTCGCAGTGCTGGCGGTGATCATTCAGGCGGCGCTCGGAAGCTTGGGAGCGTCACGCCATTCTGAGATCACTCTCATCGTCGGCCATTCTTGCTTGGCGCAGATTTACTTTTGCATCGTGGTAAGTCTTGCGATATTTACCCATCCGAAGTGGCGATGGGCTAGCGTGAAAGCCGTGGATACTGGAAAGCCGGCTCTTCAGCGCATGGCGCTGGCATTTAATATTATTGTTTTCGTGCAAATCGTGCTCGGGGCGATTTACCGCGACGAGAGGCAAAGCCAGTTGGGCCGATTGGGCCATTGGGGCCAGTTGGGTGGAATTCATTCTGTCCACATCATCAGCGTGCTGCCGCACATCATCGGCGGGGGAGTTGTTTTTGTGGCGGCGCTCTGGCTGCTGGTCCGCGTGTTGAAAGTGACTGCCCGCGACCCGGGATTGATAGTTCTCATGGTTGGGCTTGCGATTATGGTCATGGTTCAGGTTTTTCTTGGCGCCGGAGTCTACATGATGATGCGGTTTTCTCAAATCGCTCCGCAACCGCCAGAGGCCATTGTGATTGCCACGGTGATGCACGTGGCGCTCGGGGCGCTAATCTTTGCCGGCAGTGTGGCGTTGACGTATATGACCTATCGCTATGTGGCCCGCCCAGGCCCTGGTTTGAATCTGGCCGCGGGGCTGCCCGCCACGGCGGAGCCTTCAAGATGAAAATGGACGATCCGCAAAAGTTGACGGCGCCTCGAAGCACGGGATCGGTAATCCGGCAGAGAATCGCCGACTACTGGATGATGACCAAGCCCGAGGTCAATTTCCTGGTGGTGGCAAGCAGCCTAGTGGGTTTTTACCTTGGCTCTTCCGGCCCGCTCCGCCTTGGCTTGCTCCTGAATATGCTCTTCGGCACGCTTCTGGTGGCGAGCGGCACGGCCACGTTGAATGAATACATGGAGCGCACCCATGATGGCAGGATGCGGCGCACGGCGGCCCGCCCCTTGCCAGCAGGCCGGGTTCGACCTCTTGAAGGCCTTGGCTTCGGCCTGCTGCTTTCTGCCGCAGGCGGCGTCTATCTGGATTTAACCACGAACCGCCTTGCGTGCTTCATCGCGCTTCTCACCCTCGTCCTGTACCTGCTGCTCTACACGCCGCTCAAAAGACGGACGCCTCTCTGCACTCTTATCGGAGCCATCCCCGGCGCGATGCCGCCACTGATCGGCTGGGCTGCGGCGCGCGGAAGCTTGTCCTTCGAAGCGTGGATTCTCTACGGCATCCTTTTCCTGTGGCAGTTCCCGCATTTCTCAGCCATCGCGTGGATGTACCGGCAGGACTATAGGCGAGCGGGCTACCTGATGCTGCCGCCAGCGGATCAGAAGGGCCGGTTCATGACCACACAGGTGCTTGGGTTTTCCCTGTTGCTGATTCCGGTCACCATGATGCCGGTTCTGATGGGCCAGGCGGGGCGAGTGTATCTAGTGGGCGCCGTCGTTCTTGGACTTGCGTTTCTGTACTTCGGCGCGCGCCTTGCTTTCTCAAGGTCGAATGTGTTGGCGCGGAGGCTCGTGCTGGCCTCGGTGGTGTATCTGCCCCTGATTTACCTGCTACTGATCGTGAACAAGGCCTCGGCCTATTGAGGTTTACATATTATAGTGACACCCAATGCTGTAGCGGCGGTCTGCGACCGCCGGTTTTTCGGCTCTCAGAGAGCGCCGCTACAGAGAAAGTTGTCACTATAATATGTAATCTTCAATGGATTCCAAGGTTTGCGCCGCCCGCCTCACCCCAACCCCTCTCCCCGATCCGGGGAGAAGGTGGACCGCGTAACGGGACAGGTGAGGGGGGGCGCGCAGCCGGTCTGACGTAAGGCAGAAAAGTTTGGCGCTCCCACTC
>JBOGJY010000488.1:0-2965 GCA_050745325.1 Terriglobia bacterium | reverse complement strand
CTTTCTCTGTAGCGGCGCACACTGAGCGCCGAAAAACCCGCGGTCGCAGACCGCCGCTACAGCCTTTGGTGTCACAATAATATGTAATCCTCAATAATTTTATCCTCGCTGGGCGCGAAGCGCCTTCGGATTGCGGCGGCCTTTCTAATTTTTGATTTTAGATTTGCGATTTTGGAAAGAGTTGCTGTAGCGGCAACCTAATCACCTCGCGGGCGCAGGGCCGGTGGACTTGCGGACCACAAGGTGAGTGTCAACAACGTACTCGGTCCCGGCGCGTTTCTTCGAACGTATAATCCGCTGCAGCGCCCGGAGCGCCAGCGCGCCCACCCTGTCCCGGGGTAAGTTCACCGTAGTCAGCGGAGGCCGGGCACTGCGCGCAAAATAGATGTCATCGAATCCCACCACGGAAACGTCTTCGGGCACGCGAAGGCCGGCCTCCTGAATGGCGCTCATGGCGCCGATGGCCATCAGGTCGTTGCTGCACAGGATCGCCGTAGGGAAACGACCCGACTTCAACAAAGTCTCCACCGCGCTGATCCCACCTTCGGCGCGATGATTGGCTTCCAAGGTCTGGGCTGTCTCGATGCCGTGCTTGCGCAGGGCGTCCGCCGCCGCCTTCCGTCGCGTGACCGCGGAGCGCAAAGACTGGGGTCCGGCAATAAAGGCTATCTCCCGGTGGCCGAGCTCAACCAGATAGTGGATCGCCTCATAGATTCCCTCAGAATATTTCACCCGGATGCAACTGGTATAGGTTTGAACCTCTCCCTGGTCCAGAAAGACCACGGCCACGCGGTTTGCCGTGAGCTCGGTGGTCAGCGCGGGGTTGAATTCTGAGGTCATTACCGCGACGCCCCTCACCTTGTTCTCAATCATCTTCCGGACGGCGTGCTGAGTGCGCTGAGGGTCATAGTTTGTATTGGCGAGCATCAGGTCGAAGCCGCGATCGAGCGCCGCGGTTTCGAAACTCTTGATCAGCTCGGGGAAGAATGGATTCTCAATATCCGAAACAATCAAGCCGAAGAAATCGCTTTGGCCGATCGCCAGCCTGCGGGCGTGCGCGTCTTTGTAATAGCTCAACTCCTGGATTGCAGTCAGAACGCGGCGGCGCGTTTCCGGCGCGACATAACGCGTCTTGTTGACGACGTGGGAGACTGTCGCCACCGAGACATTTGCCCGGTGCGCCACATCCTCCATTCGATGTCCCATTTTGATCCCCTCGTCATAGTTACGCTGAAGGATGCCCTGAAGTTTCCACTAATCCTGCCGGAGGGCGCAGCCGGGCTGCAAAACCGGCCAAACCAACCACTCATTCATTAGGTTAGACGGGCCACGGCCCGCAAGGTGAGGGCGCAGCCGGGCTGCAAAACCTGCCAAACCAACCACGGAATAGGACTGTTTTTCCGTTTCATCACATTGATTATAAAATACTTAGGTTAAAACTACTCTATTTTAATTACATTTCGCTTGACAAACATATTACAGTTGGGGCAGGATTGCAATGCGCTTGCGTATGCGTTTACGTAGGCGGTTGCGCGAACTTGATTAGGCAGGGCTGGTTAATGAAGGTGACCGCCCTTTTTTTCAGCAGCCAGAGTCATAGAGAGGCGGGGTTGCCTGAGTGAATCGAGTTAGGTGCGAGAGAACTCACGATAAACCCATTGAAAAAACAGCGCGTCGCTAACGGGACTTGTGCTCTTGGGTAAATGCGCGATTTGCAAGCCCCAATCCTTGGCCGGCGTATAGTTCATTTTAGTTATTACACTTTTAGGAACCGGTTAAATTTCGCGGTGCAGAGGAATTCTGTATAACGGGCGCTTCACGGCGGTTCCTGGTGATCCTGGAGCCAGAGTATAGAAATGCAAGCGAGGAGGAATTCAATGCGTCAGTTAGTCAAGTGCTTACAGGCTTTGAGCTTGATTGTTTTGGCCTTTGCGGTACTCGATGCGCCGGGGCTATACGCCCAGGTGGACACAGGCACGATCACGGGCACGGTCACGGACCCGAGTGGCGCGGTCGTCCCGGGCGCGACCGTCGATTTGATTAACCAGGAAACGAACTTCAAGCTGACGGCCACCACTGATTCATCGGGAAGCTACACGTTTACGCCCATCAAGATCGGCACTTACACGGTGGAAGCCTCTTTCAGAGGTTTCCAACAGGCTGTTCACAAGGATGTCTCGGTGCAGGTGCAGGCGAACGTCAACGTCAGCTTCGCACTACAGACTGGCTCGGTCACGCAGACAGTTCAGGTGACGGCTGCGCCTCCCTTGCTGGAGACGGCGTCGGCCTCTGTAGGACAGGTGGTTGGTCAGCGGCAGGTGAATAATCTTCCGCTCAATGGCCGCAATTATACGTTTCTTGCCCAGATTTCGGCCGGCGTTGTCTCGGGCGGGCAGGAAGGCCGCGGCCTCGACGCAAATGGCACCTTTTCGGCCAACGGCGTGCGGCCCGCGCAGAATAACTACCTGCTCGACGGAATGGATGATAACGCTGACCTCGTGGACTTTCTGAACAGCACGTCCTACGTCGTTCTACCGCCGGTCGACGCCATTCAAGAATTCAAAGTGCAGACGACGGATTTCAGTGCGCAGTTTGGCCGGGCGGGAGGCGCCATCTTAAACGCGACCTCGAAGAGCGGCGCCAATGCGTATCACGGCGACGCCTGGGAATTTCTGCGCAACAGCGGCCTTGACGCCCGGAACTTCTTCGAAACCAGCAAAGGCGAATACCGGCAGAACCAGTTCGGCGCCACGTTCGGCGGTCCGCTCACGATTCCGCATGTCTATAATGGCAAGAACAAGACGTGGTTCTTCCTTGATTACGAAGGCACTCGCGTCCGGCAAGCTCAACCGTATGTTTCGACCGTCCCCACAGTGGAAGAGAGAAGCAGCGGATTCAAGGATTTCTCAGAATTGATTGCCGGCCAGAGCGGAACGCAGAAGGATGCAAACGGAACTCTTTGGCC
>JBOGJY010000487.1:0-8705 GCA_050745325.1 Terriglobia bacterium | reverse complement strand
GCGGGGCTTCGAGTTCAGGGCGCGGGGCCTCCGCGGGACCTCATCGGTGACCGCCGAGGCGCGTTCGTAGCGCCGGCATCTTGCCGGCATGGGGCGGGTATAGATCCATGCCTCCGGGATGGCGGCGCTACTTTAAGCGGCAACACTCTCCTACAGCGCGGGTGAGCGATAGAAAGGCAAGGTTGTGACTTCTGCCCCCGCTCCGGAGGCGAGCGCGAGACTGGTGCCGGGGTCGGCCACCTCGCGGCGCAAATAGGCCATAGCCAACGTCCTCCCGAGTGCAGGGGATACGCAGGCGCTGGTAATTTCTCCTACCGGATTTCCTTCTTTTAAGACTTTCTCTCCCGGCGCCGGCGCTTCCGGCGTCTCCACGAAAAGCCCGAGGAGTCTCCAGTTGACGCGGCCGCGGCTGCGGGCGCGCTCAACAATTTCCTGGCCGATATAACAGCCCTTGGTAAAACTGACCGCTTTAAGCAATTCTCCATCGAGGCCCGCTTCGAGAGGCAGTGTATCCTCGGCAAGCTCTGAGCCGTACTTCGGGATGCCGGCCTCGATGCGGAGCGTTTCGAGCGCGCGAGACCCGCACGGCACGAGGCCCTGCGCGCGCCCCTTTTCAAGTAGCGCGCTGCGGAGCGGCTCCAACGCTTCGGGAGGCGCCCAGAGTTCGTAGCCTTCTTCGCCTGTTGATCCGTTGCGCATCACGCGGAGCGGTTGCCCCAGAAAAGTCGTGGCGCTAAATTCGCCCGGCCCTGGCAGCGGCCCCTGCAAGTCTCCGCGCAGCAGCTCGCCTGATTTTGGCCCCTCAACGGAAAGCGCCGCCAGTGGAAGCCGATCTAGGGGGACGCGGCCACCGATATTGTACTTCCCCAGGGTCGAGAGGACTTTTTCGATCAGGTCCGCGTCGGTTGAGATCAGGAATTGGTCTTCTTCACAGTAAATCTCAAGGTCGGCCAGAATGTGGCCCCGCACGTCAAGCAGAGTGGCATAGAGGCCGCGTCCCGGAGCGAGGCCCTTAACGTCGTTTGTCGTCATGCTGTGAAGAAACCGCGTCCGGTCGCTGCCTTTGGCGCTGAACATGACGCGGAACGAGCGGTCGAACAGACCCGCGGCGCTGCGCGCCGCCATGTGCTCAGCGATGGGGTCGCTATACCACGCACGAAGCCGCGCTCCGTGATACTCCATCTCAGGTGAAGACGACGATGGGGCAGTTGCGCCCGGTGCTGATGAATCAGGCATTCGGTTTGACCTCAACTGTATTTTAGCATCTGTAGCGGCGGCCTCTCGCCGCCGGTCGTTACTCTTAAAAAACCGACGGCCAGAGGCCGCCGCTACAGCGCCTTTTCCGGCGTTTTCACGCAGACTTTATAAGGGGCCGAACGCCTAACGATCTTATTCTTATTGCGCCGGTCACGCGCCCGGCAGGAAATGGGATATTCAATCCCTCCGGGGTTGCGGAGGGATGGCCGCGGCTCACGTTCCGTGGGCTCCGCCCACGGCTATTCATCTTCCACCGCTTCGCGGTGGGACACGACGAAAAACGTGTATCGCTGGCTCTATGCCGCCACTGTGTATTCGAATCGTTAGTTTCGTGACGATGTAAAAATCGCCGCCACAGTTTTGCACAAGGAGAGTCACCCATGAGCCGAACAACTGAGGCAGTTATTCTGAGCGCCGCCGTAATGCTAATGCTAGCCGCTGCGTCTATTAAGCCGCTCCTAGGCCAAGCTGTGGCAAGCGCACAAATATCGGGTGTTGTTACGGATCCCGGCGGGGCTCAGGTACCGGCTGCAAAAATAACAGCTACGCAAATCGACACGGGCTTGGTTCGGACCACACAAAGCGGCCCGGATGGGACCTACGCGCTCCCGGACTTGCCGGTTGGGCATTACACGCTCCAGGTACAAGCCAAAGGTTTCAATAGCTATGTCCAGACAGGAATTATTCTTCAGGTCAGCGACAAGGCCAGCATCAACGTCGCATTACGCTTGGGGCAAATCACTCAGAGCGTTCAAGTGGCTGCGAATGTCAGCATGGTACACACACAAACCAGTTCGGTGTCACAGGTTATGGATCAGCAGCGCATTGTGAACCTGCCTCTCAATGGCCGTCAGGCTACGCAACTGATCATGTTGTCTGGCGCGGCAAACGACGTCGGCCCAGCCAACGGGTCTATGTTTAATGACTTGGTAGGCAGTAAGGACTACTTCAGCGCGGATGATATTTCGGTCGCTGGGGGACAGGCTGACGGGACGAACTATCTGTTGGATGGCGGCGAGAATATGGACGACTTTTCGAATGTTAATCTTCCGTTCCCGTTCCCGGACGCAATCCAGGAATTCAGCGTGGAAACCAACGCGCTTTCAGCGCGCTACGGGATGCATCCTGGGGCGGTCGTCAACGCAGTGATCAAATCCGGCGCCAATCAATTCCACGGAGACCTGTTTGAATTCGTGCGGAACGGGGTCTTCAACGCCCGCGACTTCTTCGCGGCCAGCCAGGATTCCCTGAAACGAAATCAATTTGGAGGGACGGTTGGCGGCCCGATCAAGAAGGACAAAGTGTTTGGTTTTTTCGGCTATCAAGGCACCCGCGTACGGACCGCCCCGCCCTCGTTTATCTCTTTCGTGCCCACGCAGGCGGCGCTCAATGGGGATTTCAGCCAATTGGAATCTCCCGCTTGCCAGGCGAGCGGCGCTGCGCGCACGATTGTCAACCCAGCCACGGGACAACCTTTTGCGAACGGCTTTGTCCCCCCTGCAATGTTCAACCAGCAGGCTTTAAACCTGCTCAAATACGTGCCTATATCGAACAATCCCTGCGGGCAGTTGACTTACGCGATTCCAGAGCCGCAGCGCGAAGATCAATATATCGGCCGGGCGGATTGGAACCAAAGTGCGAAACATAGTTTATTTGTCCACTACTTCTACTCGGATTACGGAAGACCTGGCCAATTTAGCGATTCCAATATACTACTGGCTAACCAGAGCGCAGTTCTCGATCGCAGCCAGTCGGTGGTACTGGGCGACACCTATACGTTTAGTCCCACTGCTCTTAACTCCGCCCATATCGGATATACGCGACTCGGGATTACGCGCGGACCCTCGCCTCGTATGATTAATTTAAACACGGTTGGCGCTACCATTTATCAACCTTTCCCGAACTACCTGAATCTGATCATCAACGGGTATCTCAGTTTCAACAGCGGGTCCCCCGCAACCCTTCGCCAAAACAATTTTCAGATTGCTGATGACCTCGATATCATCCATGGACGGCATCATTTCTCCTTCGGTGGTGAATGGATGCGCTATCGCTTCGATTCCGTAGGCGCATCCTTGGGTAACGGCGCTTTCACATTTAATGGGCAGTTCTCGAATGATGCGTTGCTCGATTTCATGTTGGGGACGCCCAACACTTTTTCGCAGGGAAACACGCAGTATTCTGACATCCGTCAAACTTATGTGGGGGCCTATCTTGGCGACGTTGTCCAGGTCAATAGAAAACTCACTCTTCATCTCGGCGTGAGGTGGGAGCCTTACATGCCTGGGCGCGAAGTGGATAACCGGATGAACCATTTTGATCCGGCTGCGTTCGCTGAAGGCACGCAGAGCAAAGTATACGTCAATGCGCCGCCGGGACTATTTTTCCCGGGCGATCCTGGCATACCGCACAACTTTACTGATAACAGACCCTGGGATTTCGAGCCCCGTGTAGGGCTGGCCTGGGATCCGGCCGACAGCGGCCGCCAGGTGATTCGAGCTGGTTTCGGCCTTTTGTATGACACTATGGCGGCCGGCTACTGGACCGACCAAACCGCGGACTCGCCATGGGGAACCGGCATTAGCGTGCCTAGCCCGATCGGCGGTCTGTCGAATCCTTATTTGGGGTATCCAGGCGGCAATCCATTCCCATCGCCCAACCCTCCATCTTCTAACCAGGTTTTCCCCTCGGGAGGCAGCTATTTCACCTACCCCATTCACGCTCATCCTACATACACTGACACCTGGAATCTCAGTTATGAGTTGCAGTTACGAAAGGACTGGCTGGTATCGGCCACTTATCTTGGCAACAAAACCAGCCATATTTACACCGGAGAGGATATAAACGCTGGCGTTTATATCCCCGGGATGTGCGACGGGGCGCCATGTTCAACCACCGCGAATACAAACCAGCGGCGCGTGCTCTATCTCCAGAATCCTGTTGCCGGCTCCCTTTATTCGAGCATTTGGCAAGCGGACGACGGAGCCAATGCTGAATATAACGCGCTTTTACTAAAGACCCAGCACCGTTTCAGCAATCATTACACAATCCTGGCCAATTACACCTATTCCCACTGCATCAGCGAGGCGGATTTTGAGGGCGACCTCGGCGGTCCGCTCACGCAGAATCCGAACGACCGCAACGCCGAACGCGGAAATTGCGGCTTTGACATCCGCCACAGCTTTAATCTTACCTTTGTTGCTGAAACACCCCACTTCTCGAGTCGATGGGCTGACCATCTGCTTGGCAATTGGCAGCTCGCGCCCATTATTTCCTTTCACAGTGGAACCTGGTTTCCGCCGCTCACCGGCCTCGATAACTCCCTGACAGGAATCGGGAATGATCGTCCGGATGTGACCGGAGCAAATCCCTACGTGAGAAATACCAGCACCCGCCAGTGGCTTAACGCCGCAGCCTTTGTTCCTAACGCGCTCGGCGCGTTTGGCGATGCCGGGTCAGATTCGCTGCTGGGGCCTTCGTATTTTGATATAGACGCCGCGGTGAGCCGATATTTCACGATCAAGGAGAAGCAGCGGCTGGAACTGCGGTTCGAGTTCTTCAACTTAACAAACCAGGTAAATTTCCAAAATCCAGACAACAATTTACAAGACAGTACGTATGGTGTCATCTTGAGCGATGTCGCGCCGCGTATCTTGCAGTTTGCGGTAAAATACACATTTTAGTTTTCTCTCAAATGTTTGCCGCACATCCCAAGGAAAGGCATGCCGGACCGGCCCGATGCGCGCTTGGCTAGGAATATTGTTCTTGGTAACGTCTGGGCTACCGCTCCGCGGCCAGTCTATCTCCACCTATGTCCGGACAAATTCGCCCGAGGCGACGATTGAGATTGACGCATCGCAGCCAGCCTCCTATCGAGTGCCCCGGACCGTGTATGGGACGTTTTTGGAAGACATCGGAAAATCGATCTTCGGCGGCGTCTCAGCAGAACTGTTGGATAATCCGAGCCTCGAAAACTACGACGCGAGCCTCGCAACGCTAGCACAACGCTTCTCAGCCTCCGAATTTCAATACTCAAGCAAAATTGGCCTGCCGCTCCCCTGGCTGCCGCTATGGGAAAAGGAAGACCGCCGGTACGAGCCGCGCTGGGGTGGCGCTGCCAACTCCAGCCGTTATCTTTATCTGATGGGCCTCGCCGGGCGGGAAGTTGGCATCCGGCAGAGCGTTTATCTCCCGATTGAGCGCGAACGGAATTATCAGGGCATTCTGTTCGCTGAGCCCACGGAAGGCTCGCAAGTTTTGATGGTAAGTTTTCGCCGGCACAACCAGCCTGGCTCGATTCTCGCTTATGCGAACATACGGGTTCCGGAGACACCCGGCTGGCACAAGCTGGCTTTTCGTCTTTCACTTCCGGCTGGCGCAATGGCGCCGCTTGAATCCGTTGACTTCGCAGTTTCCATTCAAGGAGATCACCGGCTCTCGCTGGATGAAATCCGTCTTTATCCGGCCGACGCTCTGGACGGATTCAATCCTGACGTGGTGCGTTTGGCACAAGCCCTCCACAGCCCGTTGCTTCGGTATGGAGGCAACTTCACCAGCGCCTACCATTGGCAAGAGGGCATCGGTCCCATGGATACGCGGCTCACCATGCTAAATCCGGCGTGGGGTATCCCGGAATACAACTTGTTCGGTACCGATGAGCTGATGAAATTTGCCCAGTTGATCGGGGCACAGCCGCAGATTGATCTCAACCTCGGCAGCGGCAGTGTGCGAGAGGCCCGAAAATGGGTCGAATATTGCATCGGAGCGCCCGATACGCCGGAAGGGAAAGCGCGCGCGGCCAACGGGCATCCCGCACCCTATGAGGTAGCCGCGTGGGAACTGGGAAATGAGCTCGATAACAGCGATGACTACGGCTGGCAAACGCCAGCCGGTAGTGCAGCCCGGTATGGCGAATTTTACGACGCCATTCGCGGGCTGGTCCGGCCTGAAAGCATGATCTTCGCAACCGGCGCGGATGTCGATTCTTTCCAAGATTGGAATGCAGCGCTTATCAGTCAGCAAGGAGCGAAACTTCATTATCTCACCACGCATTTTGTTGTGGGAATGGACGAGGTCGTCAACAAAAGCGCAAGTCTCAGTTCAATCTGGGCTGCAGATCTGGCGGTGCCTGTCGGTGTAGGTCGAGCGCTGAGCCGTATGAAAACTCAAATTGACGCTCACGAATCGACGCGAGGTCGAGTGAAACTCGCCTATACAGAATGGCTGTTTACAGCGCCCGCGAATTCATCCTTTCCGCGATGGAGTAACTTGGGTGGGGCCCTGGTCGCGGCAGGCTGGATGAACATGCTCCTCGAACGTGCAGACTTTGTGCCAGTTTCGGATATGACGGGCCTGGTCGAGTTCGCCGGCATCCACGTCCGCCGCGGCCGCGCCTACGTGACTCCTCAGTATTGGACGCTGTGGCTCTATTCTAACTTCGCCGGTGACACGCCTGTTTTCACGCGCACTACGGCCGGTGAATATGACGTCTTCGACGGCGTGCGCCGCATTCCCAACATTCCTGGCGTCCCATGGCTTGATGTGCTCGCCACGACAGACTCGCGTAGTCCTAGACTGACGCTATTTGTGGTGAATCGCGATTGGCGGCATGACATTTCTTCCTCGTTGAACATTCATGGTTTTAGCTCCGCTTCGGCTGCCACTGCCTGGACCCTCGACGCGGATTCAATCTTGACGACCAACGATGCCGTGGATCCTAACCGTGTGCGCCCGGCGAGAACTGCCTTACGCGTCTCAGCCAACACCCTTCACTATGTATTCCCCAAACATTCGCTGACCGTGATCACCTTCGCGCCAAAATAAGCAGGGATGGCATCGCGCGGCCCCGATGATCGTGATCGGTGATTCCGATTTGATCTTGATGGGGGCTTCCGGCGTTGAAGCGGATACCTTCTTTTGCATACTCGATTGCGAGACTCCGTATCACTGAATTCAGCCCCCCCTTTCGTCATCATCGAAACCGAGGCATTTTGGCCGGCGATCGGCTGATCGACAAGCGACGCAGAGATGCTCACAACGCTCCCCGATTTCTGTTTCAGCGGGTAGCCACGGTCAGGATTTTTTCTGACCGTGGGCTTTCTTACTATGCCCGTCCACGCTCTATATGGCTATCCACCACGGTTGGAAACCCGGAACAGACGTTCACCAAATCAGCGCCGCGGAGGCGCGGCCGGAGAGCACCTCAGGGTCAAGCTCATAGCCGAACCCGGGCGCCTCGCTAAGCTCGACAAAGCCATTCTTGGGCAGCGGCTCGCCCTTGAGCAGCGCCTTGCCGCCCTGGGCAAAGATATCCACAAATTCGGCGCGGGGGCTATTGGGGGTTGAGATCACAAAGTGATAAGTCGGGGCGCCAACGCCGTGAGGAATGACCGGAAGGTTGTAGGCGCTGGCCATGGCCGCGATCTTTTTCAGCTCGGAGAGTCCGCCCGCGCGATAAATATCCGGCTGGAGAATATCCACCGCTCTCTTTTCAATCAAGTCGCGGAATCCGTAGCGCGTGAACTCGTGCTCGCCGCCGGTGATAAGCATTTCCGGCACGGCGTCTTTGATGCGCCGGTACGAATCCGGCTGGTCAGGCGGCACGGGTTCTTCCATCCAAAGCACCTTGTAGGGCATGACTCCGCGCGCCAGCCGGATCGCATAGGGCACGTCCAGCGCCATGTAGCAATCCAACATGATATCGCCGTCTGGGCCGATGAGGTTCCTTGTTTTCTCCACCAGCGCAATATTATTCCGCAACCCTTCCGCTCCGTCAGCCGGACCGTGAGGCAGCGCCAGCTTCACGTGCCCGAAGCCTTCTTCCAAATGCCGTTCGGTAAGGTTGCCCGTGACGTAGACGGGAATCTTTTCCTTGGTCTTCCCGCCCACCAGGTTGTAGACGGGCTGCCCCAGCGCCTTCCCCACAAGGTCCCACAGGGCTAGATCAATGGCGCTGATGACCTCAATCACCGCGCCTTTGCGCCCGTAAAACTGCGAAGCACGAAACATCTGTTCCCAAAGCAACTCGATGTTAAACGGGTTCTGCCCTATCAAAAGGTTCTTGAATTGTCCTTGGATGATCGGATCCGCCAAATTTCCCTTGGCTCCGCCCATTGTGCCAAGGCCCTGATGGCCCGAATCCGTCTTGATCTCTACGATGGCGGAGGTCATGGAGCCGAACCAGCTTGAGCGTTTCTCGCGGTAAGCCGGATAAATAGACATCGGGTTGGCCACGAGTCCGTTGCTTAGCCAGGACCCACTCATGGATATGGTGTGAACTTTGATTTCAGTAATGCGCAGGGTCATTCTCCTTAAGGATGCTCGTGATGATCTCAGGCTCGAAAATGCTCGGTCGAAAATTAATCCGCGCTGCAAATAAATGGGTTGCGATATTCTCCGTAAGGGCGCTGCTTGCTGCGCCTGCCGACGTTTGGTGCAGCAAGCAGCAC
>JBOGJY010000486.1:0-5650 GCA_050745325.1 Terriglobia bacterium | reverse complement strand
ATCTTATACGCAGTGGTGAGGCCCGTGACGCCTCCACCCAGAATAGCGATTTTGCACGCAGGCTCTGCCATGTTTGCGCCGCGCCAGCGAGTGTTGCGCTTTTCAAATACGATTACTTGGTGCGTCGCCCTTTAGCCTGGATTATTCACGAAATTCGGTTTGAGCGTCAAGTGGGCACGGTTTTAACCCCGCTCCCCTGGCCATCGCATTAAATTCATGAATAATCCGCGTTAGGGCGGCATGCCGGGCGTAAAGCCCGGCGCTACAATGAAAGAACGCGCGCCGAATAAGTCATCGCAATTTCCGAATGCGACACTAACTTGCTGGTTTGGCTTTTTGGGACCGGGTCGAGATGCGCGACCGGCATTTTGCTCAAGGAGGTTATTTTTCCACTTATGGACCGGAGAAAATTTCTAGGCTCGCTTTCCGCATTACCCGCTGCCGCGGCGGCGCCTCGCTTGCTTGATGGGCAGGAGGGCGCGCCGGTTACGGACCCGGTCGAGAAGGATACGCCACCCAAGGCTCCTACCCTTGCTTTAAACCACCTTGGCTTCCGGCCTAACGTTGGGCGGAAGGCGCTTGTGGTGCGGGCGGAAAGCGCAAAGCCTCCCAGCGAGTTTTTGCTGCGCGACATCGTGGTGGAAAAGTTTCGCTTCACCCGGCCGCTTACCCTGACTCAGGGAGACCTTGGCCCTTGCCTGACGGCTGACTTCAGCGATCTCAACCGCCCGGCCATTTATCAGATCACCGTGGGCGGCGAGCATTCCGTCCCCTTTTTCATTCAGGATGACGTATGGCGCCGCACGCTGCGCCAATCTGTAGGTTACTACCGCCGCCAGCGTTGCGGCGTGGACGTGCCGGGCGTCCACCCGATTTGCCATCTGGACGATGCCCGGCGCAGAGACGATGGAGAACACGTGAATGTGATTGGCGGATGGCATGACGCCGGCGACCTGCGGAAATGGATGGACCCCACGCTGCTCAATGCGATTGCGCTGCTGAATCTGCTGCGCAACATCCCGGACCCGCAGCCGGGTGATCCCACCCGCGAACAAGTTCTGGATGAGGTCCGCCACGGCAACCGCTACTTTCTCAAGATGCAGGACGCTGACGGCAAAGTGTGGCACGACGCAGCGGGCGGAATAAACGGCGACAACAGCGACAACCATTGGACGGACAACATCGTGGGGACGGCGGACGACCGCTACATCAACACCACGAAAGCCGAGCAAATCGCCGCCATGTTCGCCGCACTCCAAGGCCTGGCAAGCCAGCTCTACGGCCCCTCGGACGCCGCCTACGCCGGCGTTTGCCTGAGAGCGGGCAAACGCGCATGGGATGCGTGCCGGCGAAAAGGCTCGGTGGCGGACCTTGCCTGGTGGGCGCTTGCCGCCTGCGAGCTTTTCCGCGCGACCGACGCCGGTGAATTCCGGGATGAGGCGATCCGGCTTGGCCGCGATTTAATGGCGCTCCAGGCCAGCCAATTTGGGGCCGGCCAGCGTCAGGTGCGTGGCTATTGGATCGAAAATAACTCCGCCGCGGCTCCGTATTTTAACGTCGTTTATCCCGCTATGCCGGCGCTGGCTTTGATCGAGCTTCACGACGCCTTCCCCGGCGCCCAAGACCGTGAAAAATGGGTGGCCGCGGCTCAGTTGCATCTCGATGAATACGCCATTCCAATGTCAGAACGTAATGCCTATCACATCGTCCCCTCGGGTCTCTATCGAGGCCGCCCGACGCCCGAAACCTACCGGCCGCTCGCAGGCGACCTCACTTATCGTTATTTTATGCCCGTGCGCAAGGGGTTCTGGTGGCAGGGCATCAATTCTCATCTGGGGAATTACGCGCTGCTGGCGGCGCGGTTCGCGCTGCTCCAACAGGGCAAACCCGGCGGCGGGAAGACGTATGCAGATCTCGCTTACCGGCAGCTTGAATGGGTGATGGGCGCGAATCCCTTTTGCGCCTGCATGATGACGGGCCAAGGAATGAGAAACCCTTACCCGCATTCCCGCTTTGTGGGACTCATTCCCGGCGGAATCATGAACGGCATCGCCGGCAATGCGGAGGACGAACCCGTTCTCGACCAGGCGTATGCAATCGACTGGCGCACCAACGAATATTGGAGTCCCCATGTGGCCTATTACCTATGGGCCGTCTCGACGCTCGAACGGCTGCGGTGATCGCGTGAATAGGAATGGGATTGTCGCGGGGTCTGTGAGCACGGCTGAGGCTGCGCATCCGGAGACCACCGCTAAATTATAAAGTCATTTTTTCGAGCCTGCGGACAAGGCTGTTAGCGCCGGCGAAGGCAGCTCGACCGGGCGCCAGGTTACGGAAAAACTATATTCCTGACCGGGATTGAGTTCGATCAGAGGGCTCAGGATTTCCGTCTCGATGAAAGGGTCGCACCCGTTGGGGTCGCTAGCCATATCAACACGGTCAATCCGGTCCATAGGGCCCGTCCGGCCAGCCGGGATGGTGTACGTTCCCTCGCCATTGACCCAAATTTCGATTGGCGCGCCGTCCGGATAAGGCTCACCGGGAAAAATCTGGAACTGTTCAATCAACGCAGCTTGTTCGCGCCGATGAACGGTGGCGAGCCAGCCCTGCTCCGCCTCCACTGCGAACTTCGCTACCTGGTTTGCGTATTCCAGTTTCCAAAGACCGTTTTCCGTATCGAGCGCGGCGCGTTCGAAAATCTTATCGCCATATACTTGGCGGAAGCGGCGCGCCGGGGCGTAAACCACGAGAGGCGAGTCGGCGGCGTGCTGCGTCACCTGCCAGATGGCCCACCGCACGCGTTGCGGCGAGGTGTTTCGCATCGAATGGAGAATTTGGATCGTCGAAAGATTTTTAACTACCCGGATCTCTCTCGAGAACGTCAGTCCCGTATAGCCGTCAGGAGGACTCTCAAGGTAGATTGCCACGCTATGCGGACCCTCTTCGAGGACGCGCCAGGTGTAAACGCCGCCATCGAGGACCGGGTCAGGCGGTCCCGGCCATTGCCCCTTGCTCTCCCAGCCCTGGGGCGCCGGCCAAACTTTGGAGCCGCCGTAATTTTTCCACCCGGCGGCAGAGCAATTTTCTTCCGGAGGGTAAATGCGGCCCTGATGCCGCGGGTTCACATAGAAAAAATCCTGCGAGCCAAACCGTAGCTGGATAATCCGGCCGCCGAGGTCAGGCACAATGAACAGGTCAACTATCCCGTTCGACAGGCGGATCGTCTTCCAGCCGCTATACTCCTCGCGGGTTAGAGTGCAGACAAGGTTTCCCATCATCGGTCCGTGTGCGTGCACGGAATGCATACCCTAACCCGAAGGCCGCGCCGAATGCAAGCCCGCGAGCCAGGCGCCGCAGACATTTCTGGCGAACGGTGCAAATCTTTTTTCATTGATTTAAACTATGTCGCTCATGAGGAAGATCGGCGTTGAGGAAATCGCCAGGCTGGCCAACGTCTCCATCGGGACTGTGGACCGGGCCTTGCACGACCGCAAAGAGATCAGCGAAAGCACCCGGAAGCGCATCCTGCGAATCGCCAAAGAGCACGGTTATCAGCCGAATCTTGCGGCGCGCGCGTTGTCCGTGGGCAAGCCCGCCATCCGGATCGGCGTGTGCATCCCCCGTGAGATCCATTACTTTTACGATCAAATACGCGATGGCTTTCTGAGCGAAGCCCGCCGTTTTGAGCAACTCGGTGTAGAAATTGTTTACCGGCCGATCGACCGTCTTGGGGGCGGCGAGGTCGCGGGCATGAAGGAACTGCTGGCCCGGAAGCTGCAGGTGGTGGCGGTCTGCCCAGGCGATCCGGTGAGCCTCACTCCTTTGATCAATCTGGCCGAACAGCAGGAGAATGTGCGGGTGATCTGCGTGGCCTCCGATGCGCCTGAAAGCGCGCGTTCAACCGTTGTCTGCGTCAATCCCGCCATCAGCGGGCACATGGCTGCCGAGCTGATGACCAAGTTTCTGCGCCCCAAATCCGATGTGGCGATTCTGACGGGAATGTTTCTTACCGAAGACCATCGCAAGAAAGTCCAGGCTTTTGCGGAAATGTTTCAACGGTTATCTCCCGGAGGCAGGCTGCTGGAGGTTCTGGAGGGACATGACGACGAAGATGAGACTTTTCAGAAGGTTTATACGCTCCTCGGGCGGCATAAGACACTCAAGGGCCTATACGTCAGCACGGCCAATTGCCTTCCGGTCTGCCACGCCATTGGCGCCCGCGGGTTGCACGGAAAAGTGAAGTTGATTACCACAGACCTCTTTCAAGCCATGGTTCCGTACCTTGAAAAGGGAACAATCCTCGCTTCGATTCACCAGCGGCCTTACGTGCAGGGGCAAGTTGCAGTCCGTCTTATGGTCGACCATTTTGCGAATGGCCGACCCATTCCACCTAGTTACTATTTGACTCCGCATATTGTTCTGCGCTCCAACCTCCATCTTTTTCGTGAAATTCGCCGCGAGGAGTTTCCAGAAAGGTAAACCTCTCACTCTCCGTTGAATGCACAGCGCGCCCGGGATCATCACGCCTTGCCCATAACCTAAAGGACGCGGGGCGCCAACCCATCGCGGCTAGAAAACCCAGTTTTTCTCTTGACATTAGTGAAGGTTAGGTAGTAATGTCTCGCCGTGTACGTTGACGGCAGGGGCGGAATGCGGCCCCAATCTAGCGGTTGAGCTCGACGCCGCCACGAGGCCTTTAGCATCGCGAAGCGCAGGGGGCGCGAGGCCGACGCAATTCACTGAATGGTCTTAGACGCCGCCCGGCGTCAAGGGCTTGGACTGGGTCACAAGGGAGGCATGGAAATGAAGTCGGCCAAAGAGTTTTTCCGCTTAGCTCATTTAGCGCCGGGGCTGGCGCTACTCTTCCTTGGGGCAAGCTTGGCCTTTGCCCAGGTCGATGCGGGCACAATCCTGGGAACGGTCAAAGACCCTAGCGGCGCCGTCATCCCCGGCGCCACCGCTACCTTGACCAACCAAGGCACGGGCCTCAAGCTCACCACCACTACCAATGCGCAAGGGGATTACACGTTCACGCCCATCCGCATAGGCACGTACACGGTCACGGCGCAATTCCGCGGATTTCAGCAGGCCGCGCACCCTAACGTGATCGTGCAGGTGCAACAGCAAGTGGTGGTGAACCTCACCCTGGCGCCTGGCTCCGTCACGCAAACCGTCCAGGTGACCGCCGCGCCGCCGCAGCTTCAGACCCAGAACGCTTCCACGGGCCAGGTGGTGGGCCAGCGGGAAGTCAATAACCTCCCGTTGAACGGCCGCAATTACACTTTTCTTGCCCAGCTCGCCGCCGGAGTCAATGGCGTTCCGCCCACCGGGCGCGGGCTCCAGGCAAGTGGCACTTTCATCACCAACGGTACGCCTTCGTCGGAGAATAATTACATTCTCGACGGGATTGACAACAACAACGATTCCGTAGATTTCCTGAACGGCGCCAGCTACGCCATTAAGCCGCCCGTAGACGCCATCCAGGAATTTAAGATTCAGACCAGCGACTTCAGCGCGCAGTTTGGGCGCGCGGGCGGCGCCGTGCTCAACGCCACCACGAAATCCGGCACCAACCAATTTCACGGCGACGCGTGGGAATTCCTCCGCAACAGCAGCTTTGACGCGGCGAACTTCTTTGAGAATGCTTCCA
>JBOGJY010000485.1:0-24079 GCA_050745325.1 Terriglobia bacterium | reverse complement strand
TACAAGACGCGGAACAACAAGCGGACCGACGGGATGATCGTCAGCCGGCCGAAAAAGAAATAAAGCAAAAACGGGGAAGAAATAAGTAAATAGCAAGCAGCAACCGGAATTTGAAGGAGCAACGATGGCACGTTCGACAAAGAAAGGGCCCTTCATCGACACTCATTTGATCGTAAAGATCGAGGCGATGAACCAGGCGAACGACAAGAAGGTGGTACGCACCTGGTCTCGCCGGTCCACGATTTTTCCGGAGATGGTGGGGCACACGATTGCGGTGCATAACGGCAAAAAGTTCATTCCCGTTTATATTACCGAGAACATGGTGGGTCATAAACTCGGGGAATTCGCGCCCACAAGGACATTTAAGGGGCATAGCATGAAATCGGCCGCGGAGCGCGCGGCGTCTGCGGCCCCGGCTAGACCGGCCGCAAGCGCCCCGGCCGCGGGTTGATAAGGCCGTTTCCGCGCAGGCGGCAAACTAAGAAAAGCGGGTTGGAAGGGTCATGGAAGCTCGAGCGACAGCAAAATATCTGAGAGTTTCGCCGCAAAAGGCGCGCCTGGTGGTGGACTTGATCCGCGGACGGCAGGTGGGTGAGGCGATCAACATTCTCCAATTTACTAAGAAGCGGATCACGCGGGAAGTTGAAAAAACCCTGCGCTCCGCAATCGCCAACGCCGAACAGAAGTCGGAACACGTGGATGTGGACGATCTTGTGGTAGCGCAAGCTTATGTGAATGAAGGCCCCAGGGTGAAGCGGATTCGTCCGGCCCCCCAGGGGCGTGCGTTCCGGTACCAGCGGCGAACGAGCCACATTACCCTGGTGGTCAGACTGGTGGAAAAAGAATAGACCTTCGGCGCCGGGCGGCTATTTGCGCCGGTTTGTTTTGACGTAGGCTGATGCGGCGCAGGTTGCCCGGAAAAATCGGCCGCGGCAGTTGGCAGTTCGAGGAGGTTTCGAGTGGGCCAGAAAGTTCATCCCTATGGTTTCCGTCTTGGGTACAACAAGACGTGGAAATCGCGCTGGTTTGCGAAGAAGGGATACGCGGACCTCCTGCATGAAGATTTGATATTGAAGAAGCGCCTTAAGAAGGAATTGCAAAGCGCGGGTGTGGCTTCGATCGAAGTTGAGCGACCCGGCAACAAGCTTAAGGTGACGATTTTTACGGCGCGTCCTGGAATCATTATCGGACGGAAGGGATCTGAGATCGACCGCCTGCGCCAGGATATCCAGAAGCGCACCGGCCGCGAGGTTCTCCCCATCAGCATTCAAGAAGTGCGGCGGCCGGAGGTTAACGCGCAGCTCGTTGCGGAAGCGATTTGCCTGCAGCTTGAAAAGCGTGTCGCGTTCCGCCGCGCGATGCGTAAAGCAGTGGATTCGGCTCTGCGCTTCGGATGCAAAGGGATCAAAGTCCGTTGTGGCGGCCGTCTGAACGGGGCCGAGATTGCGCGTTCCGAGTGGTATTTGCAAGGGCGGCTACCTCTGCATACCTTGCGGGCCAATATTGATTTCGGACTGGCGGAAGCAAAGACCACCTACGGGGTGATCGGAGTGAAGTGCTGGATTTATAACGGAGAAATCCTGGAGCAGAAAAAGCGCCCCGAAAAAATCGTGGCGGAAGCGCGCCCGGGCGCCGAAGTAACTTCCGTGGCTCCTCCAGCGGCGGTTTGAAATGGCCGCGATGGCCGTGACAAAGACCCGTGGTTAGGAATGAAATCCTATGTTGATGCCCTCGAAAGTTAAATACCGGAAACAGCAGCGCGGGCGTATGCGCGGAAAGGCCTGGCGTGGGTCGTCGATTTCCTTCGGTGATTACGGGCTGAAGACGCTTGAGGCGGGGTGGATCACGGCCCGCCAAATTGAGGCTGGCCGGGTGGCGATCATGCGCTTTATTAAACGCGGCGGCAAGCTCTGGATTCGGGTGTTTCCGGATAAGCCGGTCACCAAGAAGCCTGCTGAAACCCGTATGGGAAAGGGCAAGGGCGCTCCGGAATTCTGGGTTGCGGTGGTCAAACCCGGCCGGATCTTGTATGAGATGGAAGGCGTCAGCGAGGCGGACGCCCGCGAGGCAATGCGGCTGGCAAGCCACAAGCTGGCGTTGCCAACCCAATTTGTCAGCCGGACAACGGCGCACTAACCTGCCGTAGCTGTCGCAGGCAGTTCGGGAGTGATCAGGAATGAAAGCTGAGAAAATGCGCGAGTGGACGTCTGAAGAGCTCGCCCAGAAAGAGCATGAGTTCTCCGAGCAGTTGTTTCGTCTGAAGTTCCAGCTCATGAACGGGCAGACAGAAACGCTGTCTAAAATCCGTGTGCTCCGCAGAGACATTGCGCGCGCGAAGACTTTGCGGCGCGAGCTCGAGATCAAGGCGCAACCGGAGAAAAGTTCCCGTTGATGATTCCGGAGTGAGTGGTTTGGACGGTTCCTATGGAAAAGGCGGTTATGCGAAGAAGGCAGGAAAAAATCGGGAAGGTGACCAGCACGAAGATGCAGAAAACCGTGGTGGTCACGGTGGACCGGCAGATTACTCATCGTCTTTACAAACGGGTTGTGCGCCGCAGCCAAAAGTTTCTGGTCCACGACGAGAAGGGTGAGTGCAGTGTGGGAGACTGGGTGCGCATCGAAGAGACGCGGCCCTTGAGCGCCCGGAAGCGGTGGCGGGTGGCGCAATTTATTTCGCGGGCGAACCCTCTGGCCGCGCCTCCCGTGAGCTCAACGCCGGAGAGTGACCAATGATTGGAATGCGCACCATGCTCCGGGTGGCGGATAATTCCGGGGCTCGCAAAATCTCGTGCATCCTCCCGGTTGGCGGCGATGTGGGGCTTCAGGCTGGGCTGGGCGATGTGATTACCGCGGCCGTGAAGGAAGCGGCGCCCGACAGCGCGATTCCCAAGGGAAAAGTAGTTAAGGCGGTCATCGTACGCATGAGGAAGGAACAGAGGCGGCGGGACGGCAGTTACATCCGCTTCGACGAGAACGCCGCGGTGTTGATTACTGATGCGAATGAGCCTGTGGGCACGCGCGTGTTCGGCCCGGTAGCGCGGGAGCTTCGAGAAAAGAAATTCCTGAAGATTGTTTCGCTCGCGCCGGAGGTTCTGTGATGGCAAAGGGGCTGGATATCCGTAAAAATGACACGGTACGGGTTCTTGCAGGGCGGGATAAGGGCAAAGAAGGCCGCGTGCTCGATGTGGAACCGCGAAAGACCCGGCTTTACGTTGAACACGTCAACATGATTAAGCGCCATACGCGGCCGAACCCTAACAAACAGATCCGGGGCGGGGTCTTGGAAAAAGAAGGGCCGATCCACGCTTCGAACGTAGCCTTGATCTGCGGGGATTGCGGACCAACCCGGATTCAGCACCGGGAGAAAGCGGAAGGCAAGAAGGTCCGTGTGTGCGTGAAGTGCGGACAAGTGCTGGATAGGTAGGGCCGGAAGGCAAAAGCAGAGGACGGAAAGCGGAGACCGGGAAGAAACCTTTTGATTTCTGATTTTTCAAAATGACTCCACGCCTAAAAGAACGATACAAGAAAGAAATTGTGCCCTCGCTGGCGAAGGAATTCCACTACAAAAATGTGGCGGCAGTTCCGCGCCTGCGCAAGGTGGTCATCAATGTAGGGCTCGGTGAAGCCATTCAGAACGCGAAGCTGCTTGATTCCGCCAGCCGCGAGCTTGGGGCCATCACGGGCCAGAAGCCGGTGATTACGCGTGCCCGGCAGTCGATTGCGAATTTTAAGCTGCGCAAAAACATGCCCATCGGCGCCATGGTGACGCTCAGGGGCGACATGATGTACGAGTTTCTCGACCGTCTGACCAACATCGCGCTGCCGCGAGTCCGCGACTTCCGCGGCCTCTCGACGCGCGCTTTTGACGGACGGGGTAATTATACGCTCGGCTTGAAAGACCAATTGCTTTTTCCAGAAATTGAATACTCTAAAGTTGATAAAACCAAGGGAATGAATATTTCCATTGTGACGGATGCCCGGACGGACGCCGAAGCGCTTGCGCTATTGCGGCGCCTCGGGATGCCCTTCCGCCAGGAAACGCGGCGCCGCCCGGCAGAAGAGACGGCGGGCGAGAAGGCAGGAGAATAAATCGTGGCGCGAACATCGCAAATGGCGAAACTTTTGAAGACGCCGAAGTTCAAGGTCAGGCGCCGGAACCGATGCCGCATCTGCGGGCGCCCGCGGGGGTTTCTGCGCAAGTTTGAGATGTGCAGGCTGTGCTTCCGCCAGCTCGCGCTGCGCGGGGATATTCCGGGCGTCACTAAATCGAGCTGGTAGCCAGGAAGCTCGAAAATAAAAATAGGAATTAGAGAATGGGAATCCGGCGGTTGTTGCGTTGCGTTTTCTAGTTGCGCGCTTCCAGTTTCTAGTTCCTAACAGGGAGTTTTATGGCAGCGGTTACAGATCCTATTGCTGATATGCTGACGCGAATCCGGAACGGAATTCGCGCCCGGCATCCGCGGGTTGACATGCCCGCCTCCAATCTGAAGATCGGGATTGCAGCGATTCTCAAAGAGGAAGGCTTTATCGGCGGATACAAAAGCAGTGAGGAAGGCAAGAAACGGGTTCTCCGGGTGACCCTTCGCTACGGCGCGGACGGCGAGAGCGTTATCTCAACGATTGAGCGCGTTTCGAAGCCGGGCCGGAGAGTTTACGCCGGCGCTGGTGAAATCCAGCGCGTGATGGGCGGAATGGGCATTAATATCCTGACCACTCCTAAAGGATTGATGACGGGCAAGAAGGCTCGCAAGGCTGGCCTCGGCGGTGAAGTGCTTTGCAACGTTTCGTAGCCCGGCGTAGCCGGAACCGTCAGCGTAGCGCCGCCGTCCCGGCGGCAGAGGCTGGGAACCAGCGGGACGCTGGCGCTACGACCGACTTTTTAGAGCAGGGAAAGAAAAGCTATGTCGCGGATTGGAAACAAACTTATTGCACTGCCTTCCGGCGCCACGATTCAGATTGAATCATCATTGGTGACGGTAAAAGGATCGAAGGGGACGCTCCAGGTTGCGCTTCCCGCTGGCATCCGGATGGAGAAACAAGACGGGAATTTGGTGGCGCGCCGGGATGAGAACGCTGACCCTGCGCTCCACGGTTTAGTCCGGAGTCTTGTGGCCAATGCGGTGCGGGGTGTCACCGAGGGATTTGAAAAGCATCTCGACATTGTGGGAATCGGCTACCGGGCCGAAGTGAAGGGCGAAACGGCCGTTTTTACACTTGGATATTCGCACCCGGTTGAGTTCCCAATTCCCCAAGGGCTTTCGGTGAGCGTTGAAAAACAGACACACTTGATCGTTCGAGGAGCTGACCGTCAGCGCGTGGGACAACTTGCTGCGGATATTCGCCAACTGCGCCCTCCTGACCCTTATAAGAACAAAGGTGTGCGGTACACCGGCGAACGCCTGAAGAAAAAGGTGGGCAAGGCGGCTGCGGGTAGCGGAGCGGCGAAACAGTAAGGCAACGGTTTTTCATACTTCGCAAGCCCCGCTGTGTGGCTTGAACGGCTGTTAAGAGCCAGAGTTTTGTTAATTATCCGGCAGGCAGAGTTATCATGTTAAAATGGGTTTCGAAGGACATTATACGGCGCCGCATCCATATGAGGATCCGCAAAAAGGTGGGTCGGCGGACGCAATGGCCCCGTCTAAACGTATACCGATCCCTGAGTCATATCTACGGGCAGATTATTGATGACAAAGCGGGCCGAACGCTGGTCTCCGCTTCGTCGCTGGACGCCGAGGTGAAGCAATCGCTCAAGACCGGAGGCAACGTTGCCGCCGCCAAGGTGGTGGGAAAGGTGTTGGCGGCAAGGGCGAAGGCTGCGGGGATTGAACAAGTTGTATTTGACCGCGGCGGTTACGCGTACCACGGAAGGGTGAAGGCTTTAGCAGACGCGGCGCGCGAGGGCGGCCTGAAGTTTTAGAGGGTGAGGAGGAGTTTGTTTGGCCAATCGAATTGATGCGAGTACGCTGCAGTTGAAGGACCAGGTGATCTCGATCAACCGCGTCACTAAAGTTGTAAAAGGCGGTAAGAACCTGAGCTTTTCGGCTCTCGTCGTAGTGGGTGACGGGGGCGGGCACATTGGTTATGGTTCCGGCAAGGCGCGCGAAGTTCCAATGGCGATCCGCAAAGGTATTGAAGCCGCGAAGAAAGCGATTGTGAAAGTCAATCTTACTTCCACCTCGATTCCCCATGCGGTACTGGGAAAGTATGGCGCTGGAAGGGTTTTGCTGAAGCCGGCGCGCGAGGGCACGGGAGTGATCGCGGGTGGCGCGGTCCGCGCTGTGGTGGAGGCGGTGGGAATTCAAAACGTCCTGACGAAATCGCTTGGAACGACCAATCCGCACAATGTTGTCAAGGCTACCGTGGATGCTCTTCTCAAGCTCAGCGACGCCGACCTTGTGGCTGCGGCGCGAGGCAGAACACGCGAGGAATTATGAGCGGAGACGGCATGGCAAATAAGAAATCCAAAACGATTTTTGTCCGATGGGTCCGCAGCGGGATTGGATTCAGCTACCACCAGAAAAGAATGGTTCGAAGCCTGGGTCTGCGGCGGCTGAACCACGTGGTTGAGCTGGAGGATAATCCCTCAATTCGCGGGTTGGTGGCCCGGATTCCGCATCTGGTTGAGATTACTACCCCCCCGGCGCAGCCTTCCCACGCTTCTGTTCCCGAGTACACCATCCGGGCGGCGGGAACTGAACCTGCTGGACCCGTTGGGCCTGTTGCGAAAGCCAAGCGCGTCCGTAAGAAAAAAGCGGCGGTGAGCGCGAGCCAGGCGGCCAGCGATTCGCCAGCATCCGATGCGCCTGAAAAGAGCGAGGAGTAGTTTCCGCATTATGTCCCTACACATTGGAACCATTCAACCCCCGCCAGGCGCCCACAAGCGTCCGAAACGCATTGGATTTGGAATAGGCTCCGGGCATGGTAAGACGGCCACGCGCGGCTCGAAGGGGCAGAAGTCGCGGTCAGGATCGAGCATCCGCCCTGGGTTTGAGGGCGGCCAGATGCCGCTGCAAAGGCGGTTGCCGAAGCGCGGTTTTACCAACATCTTCAAGAAGCGTTACGCGATTGTGAATCTAGGCGATCTCTCTGTTTTCAACGCGGGCGAAACGGTCAGCCCCGAAACACTGGGCGAGAGGGGAATCGTTAAGAAGATTGGCGACGGTCTTAAAATTCTGGGGAACGGAGAGCTTAACTCCCCGCTCACCATATCAGCTCACCTCTTTTCAAAATCCGCTTTGGAGAAGATCAAAAAGGCCGGTGGCACGGCTGAGGTTTTGTCCGCATGATGGAGTCAATCAAGAGTATCTGGGAGATTACAGATCTCCGGAAACGGATTGGCTTTACTTTGATCCTGATGGCGGTTTACCGCCTCGGCTCGTTCATCCCCACTCCAGGCATTAATACCAAGGTTTTCGAGCAGTTTGCGAACCAGATGGGCGGAACGTTGTTTGGCCTGCTGTCGATGTTTTCGGGCGGCAGCCTAAACCGTCTCACGGTTTTCGCCCTGGGCATCATGCCCTATATCACGGCGCAGATTATCCTTCAATTGCTGGCCGTTGTCTCACCGACGCTGGAGAAACTGCAAAAAGAAGGCGAGCTCGGGCGGAGGAAGATCACAGACTACACCCGATGGATGACGGTGGGCTTGGCCGCGTTCCAGGCGCTTGGAATCGCCATTGCCCTCGAGCGCGAAACCGTGCAGGGTAACCTTCCGATGGTCCGCGACCCCGGCATCGGGTTTATCTTTACCACGGTGCTGACGCTCACCGCAGGCGCGGTGTTCATCATGTGGCTCGGCGAGCAGATCACGTCGCGCGGCATCGGAAACGGCATGTCGCTGCTGATCTTTGCCGGCATTGTGGTGGGCTTGCCGGGCGCCATTGGAAATCTTTATGGCAAGGTTTTTGTAACGCGGACGTGGGGGCCGCTCACCTTACTGCTCTTGCTGGTTTTCATGCTGGCCATCACCGCCTTTATTGTCTTTTTCGAGCGCGGCGAGCGGCGCATCCCCATCCAATACGCCAAGCGTATTGTGGGCCGCCGGATGATGGGCGGAGTCTCTACCCATCTGCCGCTCAAGGTGAATAGCGGCGGCGTGATGGCGATCATCTTTGCCATTTCGCTGCTGACCTTTCCTCAAACCATCGGCTTGTTCTGGAAGGGCGGCTTGTTTGGCAAGTTTGTGCAAGGGTTCCTGGCGCTGTTCAACTGGGGTGAGCCCCTTTATACTATAACTTACGTCGTTTTGATCATCTTCTTCTCCCACTTCTACCTGTCGATTATTTACAACCCCGACGAGGTGGCGGATAACGTTCGCAAGCAAGGCGGTTTCATCCCTGGAATTCGCCCCGGCAAGCGCACGGCGGATTATGTTGATGATGTTTTGACCAAGATTACCTGGGTGGCGGGCATTTACCTGTCGCTCGTGGCCTTGATCCCGGAAGTCATGCTGGCCGGGGTAAGAGTGAACCATTTACCGGTGTGGCTGGGCGGCGCCTGGTTTGACGCGCATCTTCCAACGTGGTTCCTGAACGGGCTTGGCGTTCATTTTTATTTTGGCGGCGCTTCGCTGCTGATCGTCGTCGGTGTCGCCATGGATACTGTTCAGCAGGTTGAAGCGCAGTTGATTATGCGGCATTACGAGGGCTTTTTGAAGAAGGGAAGAGTACGTGGGCGTAGGGCTGCATCCTGAACCGCCGGCCGGCATCTCGCTGATCGCGAGCGCGCTGGTGCTGGTTGGCCCTCCCGGCGCCGGCAAGGGAACCCAATCGCACGCGATTGCGGCGGAATTCGGCATTCCTGAGATCCCAACCGGCCTCATGCTGCGGGACGCGGTCCAGAGGAAGACGCCGCTTGGGATTGCCGCGCAGGCCTCGATGGAGTCGGGGGTTCTGGTTCCGGACGAATTGGTTTGCCGTTTGGTCGAGGAGCGGATCAGCGAGCCGGATTGCGCGCGGGGATTCATCATGGATGGTTTTCCCCGTAATTTGAACCAGGCCGTTTTTCTCGAGCGGCTGCTCTGCTCGAAGGGTGGCGCCAGGATGCTGGCGCTAAATATCCGGGTGGCCCAGGAAACGCTGCTCAAACGACTGGCGGGAAGGCGCGTGTGTCCGGTGTGCGGAACGAATTACAATGTCTTTTTCAGCCCTCCTCGCAGAAATGGCGTGTGCGATAAGGAGGGCAGCGCACTCGCGCAGAGGCCCGATGACAATGAGGGCGTTATCCGGCGCCGCCTCCGGGAATATAAGAGGCAGACGCAGCCTCTGATTGACCACTATCGCAGCCTGGGTCTGCTGCGGGAGGTGGAGGGGGATGGGCCTTCTGAGCGCGTCACCGCGTCGATATTTGCAATTCTCAGGGCTGCATGATTATTTGCAAGTCTCCGGCGGAAATTGAAAAGCTGCGGCGAAGTGGGCGCATCGTCCGTGAAATTCTTGAAGAGATGCGGACCATGGTAAAGCCGGGGATGAGCACGCTCGACTTCGAAGCGATTGCCGCCGACCGCGTGCGGAAATTTGGCGTGAAGCCAGCGTTTAAAGGCTACCGGGGTTATCCGTGCTGCTTGTGCGCCTCGGTGAATCACGAGATTGTTCACGGAATCCCCTCAAAAAGGGTTTTGCAGGACGGCGACATTGTCAGCCTGGATATGGGAGTGATCGTGGAAGACTATTATGGGGATTCGGCGCTGACCGTGCCGGTGGGCGAGATTTCCGAATCGCTCCAGCGTCTTTTAAGCGTGACGGAAGAGTCCCTGAACTGCGCGATTGGCAAGGCCCGTATGGGAAACCGGCTGGGTGACATTTCCGCCGCGGTTCAGCAGCACGCGGAAAAAGCCGGATTTTCTGTAGTGAAAGAGTTTGTGGGGCATGGAATCGGCCGGGCGCTGCACGAGGAGCCGCAGGTTCCGAACTTTGGCCGGGCGGGGCACGGTCCTTTGCTTAAAGAAGGCATGGTGTTTGCCATCGAGCCGATGTTGAATGCCGGTGGGCCTGAGGTGCGGGTGCTGGATGATAAGTGGACGGCAGTCACTGCGGATGGAGCTTGTTCGGCCCACTTCGAGCATATGGTCGCGGTGACCCGCAACGGGCCAGACGTGCTGACCCAGCTTTAACGAGGCTTTGCTTCAGATCGGCTAAGCATGACCCCCCGCACCCGTCCGGCGGAGTTTACCCTGAGCGCAGCCGAAGGGCGGTCCACCCTCTCCCCCAAAGCGTGGGAGAGGGGCTGGGGGTGAGGGAGCGATGTAAAACTTGACTCGATCGCGTCAAGTTTCGCAAACCGAGGGGTCTAGTCAGACCGCTGGCCGCTTGACGGCGCGCCGGCAAGGGAGTTTATGGCAAAGGAAGAAGCAATCGAGGTGATGGCGACGGTGATTGAGCCGCTGCCGAACGCGATGTTCCGCGTTGAGTTGGATAATAAGCATCGTGTGCTCGCGCACATCTCTGGGAAGATGCGGAAGAATTTTATACGCATCCTTCCTGGCGATAAGGTGACGGTTGAGCTTTCGCCGTACGACCTGACTCGCGGGCGCATCGTTTACCGCTACAAATGATTCCCGCGTTTTTGAAGACGGCCACGGGTGGCGCGTGAAACGGTGGCAGCGAAGACGGTTTGCAATCTCGAGCAGCACTTGGGAGTGAGTGGCGCATGAAGGTTCGATCATCGGTTCGAAAGATTTGCAGCAAGTGCAAGATTATCAAGAGGGCCGGGGTGGTCCGGGTGATCTGTGAGAATCCAAAGCACAAGCAGCGGCAGGGCTAGAGGCAGGTTATAGGTTTTAGGCGCCAGGGTTAACCCTTGCACCTCACACCTGAAACTCGGTCTGGAGGTTTTATGGCGCGTATTGCGGGAATTGACTTGCCCCAGGCGAAAAGGGCGGAAATTGGGCTGACTTACATCTACGGCATAGGCCGCGCGCGATCGCTTTCCATCCTTTATCGCGCCCGAGTGAGCCCTGATAAAAAGGTCAAAGATCTGACCGAAGATGAAATCAATCACATCCGGCAGATTATCGAGGACGAAGGGAATATCGAAGGTGATCTGCGCAAGGAAATGGCGCTGAACGTCCGGCGGCTGATCGAAATCGGTTCATTCCGGGGACTGCGGCACCGGCGCAATCTGCCGGTGCGCGGCCAGCGAACACACACCAACGCTAGGACCCGCAAAGGTCCGCGCAAGGGGACGGTGGCAAACAAGAAAAAAGCGAGTTCGAAGACGTAGGCCGGGTAGCGCCAGCCTTGCGGCCCGGCCGGTGTAAAACACTTATTCGCCCCGGTAAAAAGGATAGGATAAAAACGTATGCCGAAAGCAGCGCCTGCGAAGACAGGAAAGAAGAAGACCTTTAAGAAGAAAGAGAAGCGCGTGGTGCCCGTTGGGATTGTGCACATTCAGGCCAGTTTTAACAATACGCTGGTGAGTATCGCCGACCCGGACGGAAAGCTAATTTGCTGGTCAAGTTCGGGATCACTCGGGTTTAAGGGCTCCCGCAAGGGAACCCCTTTTGCCGCCCAGCAAGCCGCGAACCGCGCTGCGAGTGGCGCCCGCGATCATGGGATGCGGTCGGTCGAAGTGCGGGTGAAAGGTCCGGGGGCGGGCCGGGAGTCTGCTATCCGCGCGCTCGCGTCAGCCGGGCTTGAAGTCCGGAACATTAAGGACGTTACGCCGATCCCGCATAACGGATGCAAGCCGCCGAAGCGGAGACGCGTATAAGACGGGAATTGATTCATTGACTCATTGAATCGATGGCTCAATGGAAATAATGACGTTTTGTGGAGGATCGTTTGGCTAGATATCGTGACGCAGTATGCCGGCTCTGCCGTAGGGAAGGGATGAAGCTCTTTCTGAAAGGGCAGCGTTGCCTGACGGATAAGTGTGCGATCGAAAAGCGGAATTTTGCTCCCGGGCAGCACGGAAAGTCACGGCGGCCTAAGGTGGTTGGATACGGGCTTCAGCTCCGGGAGAAGCAGAAGGCGCGACGGGTTTATGGCATTCTTGAGAGCCAGTTCCGCGCTTACTTTGAGAAAGCGGCCAAGACTAAGGGCATTACCGGCGAGAACTTGCTGTGCATGCTCGAGCGCCGCCTTGACAACACGGTCTACCGTCTTGGTCTTGCCACGTCACGCGCAGGGGCTCGCCAGTTGGTCCGCCATTCGCACGTCCGCGTTGCCGGGCGCGCGGTGAACATCCCGTCTTTCCAGGTGGCGCCGGGCCAGGAAATTGAAGTGCGCGAGAGCAGCAAGCAGAAGGTGGCCATCAAGCGCGCGCTTGATCTTTCCGGCGGCCGGAACATCCCTGCATGGCTCGAGTTTGACCGGGAGAAGATGAAGGGCCGGGTTATTTCCCTGCCCAAGCGGGAAGATGTTAACTTCCCCATCCAGGAGCAGATGATCGTCGAACTTTATTCAAAATAGTTGTTTTTTCCGCGGGCAGCGAGGAATTGCTTCTTGCGAAGCGGAATCAAGGAGGTTTAGAACGATGCAATGGAGAGGATTTCAAAGGCCAAAGCGGTTGGTGGTGGATTCTGAGACGCTGACCGATAAATACGGGCGCTTCCAGGCGCAGCCGTTCGAGCGCGGCTTCGGCACGACCATCGGCAACGCGCTCCGCCGGGTGCTGCTTTCGTCTATCGAAGGCGCCGCCATCACGGCGGTAAAAATTGAAGGTGTCATGCACGAGTTTTCGTCGATTGCCGGGGTGGTGGAAGACGCTACGGACATCATTTTGAATCTCAAGCAGATTCCGCTCAAGATGAACGTCGAAGACCCGAAGACTCTATACCTCAACGTTGATCAGCCCGGCGAGGTTACCTCCCGGATGATTCAAGAAGACCCCGACGTTGAGATTCTGGACAAAGACATTTATCTCGCAACCGTCAGCGAAGGCGGTAGCCTTCGCATCGAGATGCGCGTCCAGATCGATCGCGGCTATGTCTCCGCCGAAAAGAACTTCGACGAAGATTTGCCGGTGGGCTATATTCCCGTTGACTCAGTTCATTCGCCTATTCGCAAAGTGAACTATACCGTTGAGGCGGCGCGGCTTGGGCAGATGACGGATTACGATAAGCTAAGCCTGGATGTGTGGACAAACGGCTCCCTTTCGCCGCAGGACGCGGTGGGGTTTGCCGCGAAGCTCCTGAAGGACCATATGGCGATTTTCATCAATTTTGAAGAGCCGGCTGAGTCTGAGTCCGGATCCCAGGAGAAGCTGCCCACGGGGAGGAATGAAAACCTGGACCGCTCAGTGGAAGAGCTGGAGCTTTCCGTCCGGTCGTACAATTGCCTGAAGAACGCTAACATCACCACCATTCGCGAACTGGTGCAGAAGACTGAACCTGAAATGCTGAAGACCAAAAACTTCGGACGCAAGTCACTCAATGAGATCAAAGAAATCCTGGGCTTGATGGGCTTAGGCCTGGGCATGAAATTTGATGAAAAGGGCGCCCCCGTCCTGCCATCGCTTCAGGAACCTGGCGCCGTGCAAGAGGCGTGACGAGACGGCTTGGCGTAGCCTGAGGATGCGCTGGAATCTGAAATTTCAAATTTGAAATCTCAGATTCGCAATCCGTGAGTTAGCCGCGATTTGCGCCGTCTGGCGGAGCCCGCACAGCCGTGAAAACCTTGCGGGAGCTGGGTAGTAAAAACTAAATTACAGCCGCGTTATTTTTCTTAATCAGCTTAAACAGGAAATTATCATGCGTCATCGGAACTACGGAAGAAAACTCAGCCGCAACACTTCGCATCGCCGTTCGCTGCTCCGCAACCTGGTCACGTCCTTAATCATCGACGAGCGGATTGAGACGACGCTCGCCAAGGCAAAAGCCGCTCGCGGCATTGCCGAGGAGATGATCACACTCGGCAAGAAGGGCGATCTCCACGCCCGCCGTCTGGCCGCGGCGTATATCTTTAGCGCCGTCGCAGTCAAAAAGCTTTTCGACGATGTCGCTCCCCGGTTCAATTCGAGAACCGGCGGGTATACGCGCATTGTTCACACGGGCTGGCGGAAGGGTGACGGCGCGGATACCGCCGTGCTTGAGCTTATCGGGACCGGCGTGCTCGCCAAGCGCGCTGAAGAACGCGCCAAGCGCATTGAGCGCCGCCGCAAGGCCGCTGAAGAAGCTCAAGCTTCTCCTCCTCCACCGCCTAAAGATCAAGAAAAGGATGAGTAGCGGACTGTGGCTTGCTGCGGGCGGGTTTTCTCCCACGTTGGCTCTCACATTGGCTTGACAATCGTAAAAGCGGGTTCTTATAATTTTGGAGTGCTTTGGTCATTTTCTTGCGGGCGGGAATAACTCAGTGGTAGAGTGCGACCTTGCCAAGGTCGAAGTCGCGGGTTCGAATCCCGTTTCCCGCTCCATAATCCGGATCCATTCAGACGTCTCATCGCCGGGCGCGGTACCCAAGTGGTAAGGGAGAGGTCTGCAAAACCTTTACGCGTGAGTTCGATTCTCACCCGCGCCTCCAGTATTTCTAAGCTAACCGGCAGTTTTGCCGGGCTCACCCTCGACCATACTGAACAAAAATTAATTGCCACCGAATCTATCGACCCGGGAAAACACGCTGTTCCAGGGCGAGAACGCCTATTCCCGCGAGTGTAGTCAGGATGGTTATCAGGATTCCAACCCGGCTGAATTCCCAGAAGGAAATGCGGACTTTTTTATTAGCTTGCTGAAGGACAATGAGGTTAGCGACGGAGCTAAAGGGTGTGCAATTGCCAGCCAGCGTACTCGCGCTCGCCAGCGCCAACCAGGCGAAGCGCCGCTGTGACAGCGTGGTTATGATCGGGCGGAAAATCAGGACCGCCGGTACGTTGCTTACCAGGTTGGAGAGTACGACCATGGCGCCACTCAAGCCGAAGAGCCGCGCAAGGGTTCCTCCCGCAAGCTGCGGTTGAAACTGCTTCACCACGTAGGCTAGAGCGCCAGAAACCTCGAGACCTTGAATCACCACGAAGAGCGAGGCAAAAAAGAGCAACAGAGTCCAGTCGATATTGCGATGAATGGATTCGGATTTGACACGGCCGATCACTAAAATGAGCGCGCCGGTGGATGCGGCGACGAGCGGAAATGAAAATCCGAAAATCCAGAGAATGACTACGAGTGAAGCCGCAGCTGCGCATTTGATAAGTAACGGTTTGTCAATGCGCACGATCTCTTCCGGTCCGGCGGCTCGGCTGCCGGGATTGGACAGCAAGAGTTTGCGAGGAAGCTGCTTCCTGAAAATAAAAGCCAGCAGGAAGAAATTGATCGCAAGTCCTACTATCGAGACCGGCGCGAGATGGACCAGGAATCCGAGGAAAGAGAAATGGGCTGAGATGCCGATGAGGGCATTCTGCGGATTCCCGGTCACCGACATTGCGGAGCCTATGTTTGCTGAAGTGGCGAGAGCAATGACGTACGGCGTGGCGGGCAGCTCCAGCCGCTCGGTAACAACAAGAACGATCGGGGTAAAGATGAGGCAGACCGTGTCGTTGACGAAGAAAGCGGCAAGAATTCCCGTAGTGAAAACAAGCAACGCGAGAAGCTGAAGGGGTGTTCGCGCAAGCGCCGAGATGTGAACGGCAACCCAGTCCAAAATTCCCGAGACCGGGAAGTGGGCCACTAGGATCATGATCCCCAGCAGGAAGATGATCGTGTTCCAGTCGATCGACTGATATGCCGCGGGCAGAGTGAGAACCCCTGCGATGACCATTGCGACAGCGCCGCAGAACGACGCGGCGGTGCGGTCGAGATAGCTCCCCCGGTTGCTCTCCACGGCGATCAGGGCGTAGGTTATTAGGAAAACGCCCACCGGCAGCCAATGAACCGGCGGAAGATGGGTGTTGTATGAAGACAGGGTTGCCTCCCGAAGCTGACGGCCAGTTTTGGCGGCCGGCCGGTGGTCTTGGGACTGCCTGCGCAGAGCGCAAGCTCTCATCCTACTAAACTTTCTTCTGATGCGCCTGAATGAGCGATATGCTAATATTCGCTCGCCATAGCGGGGCGGATGATGGGAACATGCTTCGCCGGTCTGATGTGCGGCCTCGTTAGACGGTGTGAAGGAGGAGTAGCCATGGCAGTATCGGTAAAACGCGCTTACGAAAAGCCGGCGCCGGGAGATGGCTTCCGCGTTCTGGTGGATCGTCTCTGGCCTCGAGGCCTGACCAAGGAAAAGCTCAAAATTGACGAATGGATGAAGGAGATTGCCCCTTCGCCGGAACTCCGCAAATGGTATGGGCATGAGGTTGAGAAGTGGGTGGAGTTCAGGAAACGATACCAAAGCGAGCTTGCGAAGTCTCCGGCGAAAGAACTGTTGGAAGAACTCGCAGTGCGAGACGGCCGGGGGAAAGTGACGCTGGTGATCGGAGCGCGCGACGTGGAACACGCCAACGGCGCCGTGATCGCAGAAATGATCAAAGCAAAGATGAGTGGCAAGCGGCCAAAATCAACAAGAATAGCGCAGCGATAAGATTCCGTCGGCGATGAATGGCGCTAAAGGTTTAGGCTCTACCTGGGCTCTGTCCGGGCGCCAGACAACAAGCCTTTTTTGAAAGGATTCTGGAATGAAAAATTCGATGGTCGTTTTGATGCTCACTGCCTCGCTTGGATTTGCATCGGGAGCACGCTCACAAACGAAGCAGGATCGCCGCCTTGAGAACGCGGCCCTGGCATTGGCGGCCATTATGGAGGCGCCGGACAACAGCATTCCCACTGACTTGTTGAACCGCGCGGTTTGTGTGGGCATCATCCCTTCCGAGAAGAAATTGGCCTTTTTTGTCGGCGGAAACTATGGGTCCGGCGCGCTCGTTTGCCGCCGGGATGGAGACGGGCCTTGGGGCGCTCCTTCCATGATCAAGCTGAAAGGCGGAAGCTATGGGCTGCAATTGGGGGGCGAAGCGGCGGATATTGTCTTTATCGTGATGAGCGGTGACACTGCCGTGAAGATCATGCAGCAGACGCTGAAGCTTGGCGTGGACGTCTCGGCGGCGGCCGGTCCCGTGGGCCGCAGGGCTGAAGCTGCGTCGAACGCTCATTTCAATGCGGGGATTCTTAGCTATTCGCGTGCGCGCGGCTTGTTTGCAGGAGTTTCTCTCTCCGGCGCGGATTTGAGCGAGGATGCGAGCGGCAACCGCAATCTTTATCATCGCAACCTGACGCCGCGGCAGATTCTGTTAGAGGGCCTTGTGCAACCGCCCGCCTCCGCCAAGACGTTAGATGGCGTGCTCACGAAGTATTCGCCTCAGGGCGGAACACGGTTCAAGCCGGCTGGCGCGGCGAGCGCTTCACCGCAGAAATAAGGCCGCAGAAATATGGCTTGCGCCCTCGCACTCATCTGGCGCAACCATTACCAGCCAATAAAAAAACCCTCACCGAGCCGGCTGAATCACCGGGCGAAATGAGAGTTCTTTATTTTTAGCAGTTGAAGGAAAGCCTTATTTCTTTTCTCCGGAGTAAAGCTGCATAATTGTCTCTAGGAACTTGATGGCATGCGCCTTGGGCCGCTGGAACGAGTTGCGGCCGATGATGGAGCCAAAGCCGCCGCCGTCGCGGATGGCGCGCGCCTCATCGTAGATGTCCTCGTCTTTGTCTTTCTTGGCGCCGCCCGAGAAGATCACAATTCGGCGCCCATCGAACGAGCTTTGTACGACGTGACGGACGCGCTCGGCGAGCGTGCCAATCGGAACACCAGCAGCCGTATAGGCCTTCTGCGCTTCCGGCTGTTCGATATGGTCCGTGGGCAGCTTCACTTTAATGATATGGGCGCCCAACTCCGCGGCAATATGAGCCGCGTAGGCGATCACGTCAATCGCAAGTTCCCCCTCCTTGCTCATGCTCGAACCGCGCGGATAAGACCAAACCACCACGGCCAGTCCGGCTTGTTTCGCTTCCTCAGTCAGGCTGCGAAGCTGTTGATACATCTCACGCGAGTTTTCCGAACCCGGATAAATGGTAAAACCGATCGCCACGCACCCCAGGCGCAGAGCCTCATGCACGCTGCCTGTGACCGCCGAGATCGGGTCTTTATCGGGATGCAGCACGTCGTGATTGTTTAACTTCAAAATCAGCGGAACCTCGCCCGCGTGCCGCGCCGCAGCCGCTTCCAGAAACCCTAATGGAGCCGCATAGGCGTTGCAACCCGCTTCAATCGCCACTTCGAAATGATAGTTAGGGTTATACCCGGCCGGATTGACAGCAAAACTACGCGCCGGGCCGTGCTCGAAGCCCTGGTCCACAGGCAAAATAACCAGCTTGCCCGTACCCGCAAGCCGCCCGTGATTCAACAGGCGAGCAATATTGGTCTTTGTTCCCGGATTATCGCTTTCATACCAGCTTAAAATCTCGCGCACCCGGTCTGTATTCTGGCCGGACGCCACCTGATGGTCTTCTACCGCTTGCATAACTCCCATTTCATCTCCTTCATTTTGGCGTTCCTCTCAAGCGGCCCGTCGCCGCTCGGATCAGACGCAGGGGATCAAAAATGCGTCAAAAATCTCACAACCCGCTTCCCGCTTCTATACCTCAAACCCAGAGTCAAGAAGAGCCCTTAATCATCGCTTCTCAATTAATTTTAGCATGGCTCGCGCGGTTTCGCGGAACGTCAATGGGTTGTGCTCGTTCAGCCGAGCGTCGCCCGGCTATTTCAAGCCAAAACAATACAGATTCGAGCCGTGGTCCACGACATAAACATGTCCGTCTGCGATGGCGAGCCCGCTGAAGTGGGTCCACGTTGCAATCGCATCCCCGCTCTGATAGAGCACTTTGCCGGTTTTCGCATCGAGCGCATAAAGAATGGCGTGGTGAGTGGTCTCACTTCGCTCGGCGTCGGTTAGGGTTTTTTGTCCGTGATAAATTACCGCCGAGCCCACCGTCTGCTGCGTATTTTCGCCCGTTGAAAGAGCGAACACTACGCCGTCTGCAATGGCAACCGGTTCGGGAACATCCATATCCGCCGAAACCCACGTGGGATCGAGTGTGGGCTGCTGGGTTTCGGGATCAATGGCCACTTCGAAGGCGGCAATAGACCCGTGCGGATCGGGTCCATTCCTAATCGGAAATTTTGGAGCGTCTTTCGAGAGCTGGCCCCAGACGGGAACGTACACCCAGGCATTGCCATTTGTGTCCATCCACGATGAAGGTCCGCCCCAGACGCCGTATTGCTCGTATTCCAAATTGTCGTTCGAGAGTTTCTGATGATAGAGCGGCGTCCGGTGATCTTTTTCCCCAAGCGAATCGGCGTTGAGCATGTAGAGAACACCTTCCTTGCCGCCGCCCGCCACCAGATTGAAATTCCGGTAGGAAAACCAAACCAAACTGGATGCGCCCATATCCAGGTCATACTTTGTCAGCTCCCGATAGTTAAGAGGTAAGTAATAGTCGAGGATTTTGAGCGAGCCAGGCGCAACCTTAATCGCGCTGCTGCCGAAGTCGCCGTCAGCAGGATTGAAAGCGCCGTCCCCGGTTGCCGCATAGATCTTGCCCTTCTTTCCGATTGTTACGCCACCGCGCCCCCAGATCCCAGCGCCGAAGCCTTGCTGAACCATTAAATCCCGGATCGCGGGGCGTTCGGGATCGCGCACGTCCATCGAATAAATTCCTGAGTGCGCGCCGCCACAACCCTGCGAGATCGAGGTATAGACAACTCCGTTAGAAAAGTTCAGGCTCCAGTTCTTGGAAAAGGGCGGAACAAATTGTACAGGACCAAACTTGATGCTGCCCGTGCCCAAATCGAGTCCGTAAAGGTTGCCGTCCGCCGCGATGGTGTAAATCACAGCGTGGCGTTTGTCTATAGTTGGGGTTGCATTCAGGTTGTTCGGACACAACCACATGCCGGGGTTCTTGGGTAATACTTGGGAATGATTGGGATCGCTCTAGATGATTTTCCCGGTCTCGGCGTCGATCGCGTAGAGCACATCCGAACTGCCTGCCACATAGACCACGGCGCGGGCGCCCATCGATGTGTTCACGCCGTCCGCCACCACAGGAGCAGTGAGCGCGGTGAGTGACTTCGGCTCATTCTTCAGCGCGACTTTCCACAAAAGCCGCAAGTGCCAAGCGTTTTCGGGATTGAGCGCATCTTCTTCAAACGTCCAGCCTGTGCGCTGTGGATCGTGGCCGAACGTCGGCCAGTCTCCAGCCCCGGCCGCAAGCGCCGCGCAGATGCTTAGCATCCAGACAAAAGTGCAAATTACAACGAGCTTCTTGTTCATCATCTTCGAAAACCTCGTGAGTGTTGTTCGCCATCTGCATCGGGAAAGGGCGGCGAATGATCTTTACCCAAAATCCGATTCCGGCGGAACGTTTATTATACGTGGATATCACAATGATATTGAGTGTGTTTGCGGCCCTCGCGCAATCTGTTATGCTGGCAAGGAAAACGTTAGCTCAAGGATGCCTATGCCCTCTAAACCCAGAATTTTTGCCACGCGGCCGCTGCCTGCTTCGGTCATCGAATTTCTTTCGGAACGCTGCGAAGTTCACGCGTACCCAAAGGATGAGTTTATCTCTGCCTCCGACCTAGCTAAGGTTTGCCGTGAGTTGGAGATTGAAGGGGTCCTTTCTAGCTCGACACCAATTAACAAGCAGGTGATCGAGCAGGCGAGCCGCCTGCGGGTTGTTTCGCAGCTTGGCAAGGGTTACGACAATGTGGATGTGGCCGTGTGCACAACGCACAAAATTATCGTAACCAACGTCATCGGAGCGCCTGAAGAAAGCACGGCTGATATTACTTTAGCGCTTATTCTTTCCGCCGCGCGGCGTATTGTCGAGGGTGACCACTATGTGCGCGACGGGCAATGGAAATCTTGGTTATGGAAGCTGCTGTGGGGCTTTGACGTTCATGGAAAAACAATCGGCCTTTACGGTTTCGGGGCCATCGGCCAGGCTGTAGCGCGCAGAGCGGGCGGGTTCTCCATGCGTATTTTATATCACACACGGAGGCGAGCCCCGGAACGGCTCGAGCGCGAACTCAAGGCTGAATTCGTGGATGCTGAAACACTCATCCGCCAATCGGATTTCCTGAGTCTGCACACGCCTTTGACGCCTGAAACCCGGCGCCTGATCACGGCGCGGGAACTTGCCTGGATGAAACCCACGGCGTTCCTGATTAATACCGCGCGCGGACCGGTTGTGGATGAGCAGGCGCTGGTGGAGGCGCTCAAGGCCGGGCGTCTCGCGGGCGCCGGTCTTGATGTTTTTGAGCACGAACCGAAGGTTCATCCGGAGCTAATTAAAATGCAGAACGTCGTCTTGCTGCCGCACCTTGGCAGCGCCACGGAGGAAACGCGCACGCGCATGGCAAGGCTGGCCTCCGAGAATCTGCTTACCGCCCTCGATGGACAGCGGCCACCGAACCTGGTGAACCCGGAAGTCTGGACAAGCGTCCCAGGCGACCGGTCATGGGCCTAGACCGCGACGACGATCTGGAAAACTGTCAATGTTGAAATTCTAAAGCCAGTGGTTCGATGCCGGTGCAGGATCGTCTAGGAGTTTGTTGCGTTTTTCCCAACCCTTTCCAATAATGAATCCGGGGCAACCAAACGCACGATGACAACCCAACATCATTCGCTCGCTGGCGCTGTGCTGGAATATGGGCGTGGCAAGGCGCTTGCCCGGCGCATTTTTCTGGCGGTCATGGCCGAGTTGGATGTGCGGCGTGCGATGCTCAGTAAATTGCGGTTTGCCGATGGCGTGCTTATGGCGGGTGAAGAGGTGATTCCGGTGACGAAGCCGCCTTATGTGATCGCCTTCGGAAAAGCCGCCACGCGGATGGCGGCGTCGCTCAGCGAGATTCTTGAAGGCGAAGTGGCAGGGGGCGTGGTGGTCGCTCCTATTGCGTCAGGTCGCAAGCTCGACCGCTTTGTCTACTACGAAGCAGGCCATCCCTATCCTACTCACGACAGTCTGGATGGCGCGGCGGCGTCGCTCGAGCTTGTTTCCGCGCTCGCTCCGGACGACCTCGTGATTTTTCTGGTCTCGGGGGGAGGATCGGCGCTATTTGAGAGGCCGCTCGAAGCCGAGGTTACGCTGACAGATTTGGTACAATTTAACCGCATTCTTGTCACGGGCGATCTGCCCATCGAGCGCATTAATGTTTTGCGAAAACACATTTCGGCGGTGAAGGGCGGCCGCCTGGCTGAAGCGGCTTTTCCGGCGCGCCAGTTCACTGTTTACATTTCGGACGTGCCGGAGCAGTTTCCCTCGATGGTCGCATCGGGTCCGACATTCGCTGATGAGTCCACGCTCGACCAGTGTTACGAGCTTGCGGAGAGAAACGGACTGGTTGCGAGATTTCCGCCGCGCATTCGCAAGCAATTCGAGCGGCGCTCGCTCAAAGAGACTCCGAAACCTGGAGACGAGTGGTTTTCCAGGTCGGGATACTTTTGTGTTCTTTCTAATCGTGACGCGGTTGAGTCTGCGTGCGGCTTCGCGGCTGAGGCGGGTTTCCATGCTGAAATCGAATCCGGCGTATGGGACGCGGATTACAAACAAGTGGCGGAGACCGGTCTCAAGTCGCTTGCTGAATGCGCTCAGTCTCATCCCGGCAAGCCGGCGTGCCTGGTGATGGGCGGGGAAATCACCTGCCCGGTCACGGGCCACGGCGTGGGGGGACGCAACCTATCATTTACACTCTATGCCGCGCAGAAGATAGAAGGTCAAAAGCGGATTGTGCTGAGTTGTGCTACGGATGGTCGCGACGGAAACAGTCCGTCGTGCGGCAGCGCGGCCGATGGTTACACCGTCGCGCGCGCCCGGGCTCGCGGCCTTGATCCGGGGAGCAGTTTGAAAGAGAGCGACGCCTACCATTTTTTCCGGGCGCTGGGGGAAACGATCGAAACGGGATTCACCGATAATAACGTTCGCGATCTGCGATTGCTCATGAGTTTTGAGTAAGCATGGCGGCCTTCTCACCTGCGCACTGGATGTGGTGGCGCTGTTCCGCGAGCGCCGGACTGCATCAACAAAATACAAAATCAGCGGTCAGACACCGCCGCTTCAGTAAAAGGAGGATTTCATGCCGGAATCAATTGGTTTTATCGGGCTTGGCATCATGGGACAGCCGATGGCGTTGAATCTCATCAAGGCAGGATACAAGGTGGCGGTTTTTAACCGCACCCGCAGCAAGGCTGAGCCGCTCGAAAAGGCTGGCGCCAGCGTGGCCGAGAGCCCGGCCGATGCCGCACGCGAGGCGGACATCGTCATGACGATTGTCAGTGATTCGGCCGCCATGGAGGAGACGGCGCTCAGCAAGAATGGGGTGGTTGAGGCCATTCGCGCCGGGGCGATCCTCATTGATTCAAGTACGATCAGCCCCGTGGTCAGCCGCAAACTGGCGTGCCACGTAGCGGGAAAGGGCGCCCAGATGCTCGACGCGCCGGTGACGGGCAGCAAGAATGGAGCGGAGAAAGGCGAGCTGACGTTTATGATCGGCGGCGACCGGCCCACTCTCGACCGCGCCATGCCGGTCCTGCGCTTTCTCGGCAAGAAACACATCTACTGCGGCGCAAACGGTGCGGGTCTTTCGGCCAAGCTGGCGCAGAATGCTATTCAGGCGACAATGGTCGAGATCTTTTGCGAAGGCTTCGTATTGGCTACCAAAGCGGGTGTGAAGCCGGAATCGATGTTCGAGATCATCCAATCCAGCATGGCTCGCGCCAGCCTGACGGATTTCAAGGCGCCGTTCATCTTCAAGGGTGACTTCACGCCCTACTTCCCGTTGAAGTGGATGCACAAAGATCTAGAACTGGCCATGGAAGCCGCCTACGCGCAGAACGTCGCCATGCCAACCGCAGCCGCGGCGAAGGAGGTCTACGGGGCCGCAAAGGCGAAAGGGCAGGGGGAAATGGACTACGCCGCGGTGATTACGTTTCTTGAGGATATTGCCGGAGTGAAAGTGCGGACTTCCGCCGGAGCTGCTACCAACTCCTGAAAAGTCCGGCCAAACCCCTTACCCATCCCGCTATGCGGGCTATCCTCTCCAGTGGAGTCTGTGGGACAACTAAGGGTGAGTGAGCAAAGCGAGCTTGCGAGGCACTTTTCGATGGCGAATTTTTCAGGTTGTTTGCGTTTGCCTCAGCCCCGAGGACCTCAACTTCGGCGGTGGAGGTG
>JBOGJY010000484.1:0-15392 GCA_050745325.1 Terriglobia bacterium | reverse complement strand
CTTGAAAAAAGTAAAACAATCCTTTTTGGTTTTCAACTCTCTTTGGCCCTGATTTCTGCCTCCCATTCCCCTGTTTTTGATCCCGCGGCCGGGGCACTGCGCGGGCCTTTCGTCGTGAGACGAGGGTCGAGGGTCGAGGGTCGAGGGTCGAGAGGCGAGTCCGGAACCCTTGCTTTTTCCCTTATCCCTTGTCCCTTGACTCTTGCCCCTGTCTTTCTATTCTACCCCCCGGCTCTGATCCTTTGGAGACGTATGAGACAAACGAGACGGTTTATTTCCAATACAAGGGATTTGCTGTAGCGGCGGGCGAGGATCGAGTGCTTGATGACAACACGAGTTCGCGTCACAAATTTTCTGTATCAGGGCACGACTTTAGAGCCTGTGTAACAACTTTTCGGGAAGCCGCATAGCGCCGTCCTTTAGGGCGGCAAATGCAAGAAAACGGGTGTGCCGGGCTGAAGCCCGGCGCTACAAATGTGGGTTTTCACACAGACTCTTTAGCCGTGCCGCAAGCGACCTTGGCCCCCGCCGGCTTCAGCCGCCGCCGGGCTATCCTTACGCCTGACTCCGGATCGAGTTTAGCGAGCCTTCCTTCAAGCCTGATGAGCGCGCAGGCTATTGATGGCGCCAGAGCATGTGGAGGGAATAAACAATCACTGGATGGTGCGGACATCCTGAGATGAGCCTGTCTGCGCTTAAACTCGCAGGCGCCCGGATCGGTGGTGGACCCCCGCCCGGATCCGTAGAGCGCGGACATCAAACAACGTTCTCTGCGCCGCCGATGCGGAGTTAGTTGAGCTTCAGCGAAACCTTTTTGCCGTTCAGCGTGTACTCAAGCTGGCGTGCAGCCTTCTTGCTGTTCTTGGAGAGCGAGAAGTATACGTACCCCGCCACGGGAGCAGATGCGTCTACCTGCGGAAGGCCCTTTTCGTTCAACTCTAGTTGCATCACCTCGCGGTCACGGGAAGTTGAGGCCGGAGCTATGGATGGGTCAGGGCCTACGCCGACACCAACGCCGACTCCGTAATCGACGCCGTGAACACGCTGCCCGGTGATAGGGTCGATGCCCGATTCGTACCCGACATGCATCACAGGAGAAACCACAACCCCCGTTCCCCTTGCCGCCTCATTCCCTTTCTGCAGTTCCGCAGCCAGCAGCCGGGCGCTGGAGGGTTTTATGGCATGATCGGCGCTGCCCACCTGCAGGGCGAAATCATTCAGCGAAACATCGATGGATTTACTTTTCGCGGGGTAGATTGCCACTTCCACCACCATGCAACAGTTGTTAAGATCGGTACTGAAGTTGCCGTGGACTTCCTTCGGCGTGAGAAGCCTGGCCCCGATCGCGGCGCCATTCGCCTCCGCGTGAGCTTGGTACTCCATCGCCGAACCTCGAGGCACAGTCCCCTGGGGGCCTTGGGCCATCAGGGGCAACGCCAAGATTGCCAGCATTGAGAGTCCTAGAGTCAGTTTCATGGCTTCACCTTCATTTGACCGGAGCGAGTTTGGACAGGATTTCAAGTTTCTTCCCGCTGAGCACATAGATGCGCCGGCAAAAATCCGAGTGGCCTGACGCCTTAAAACACACATTGTAAGCGCCCGGGCTCAGCCACACGCTGCCCTTGAGGCTTGCCACGGTGCCGGCGTAGGCCTTGTCAATGAGCACCTCCGCCGTCTTTGGCTCCACCTGAAGCTTCACCTGGCCCTTGTCGTAACCGGATCCCAAGTTGAATGCGTACGGTGAATACCCGTAAAAATCGGGACCCCAGAAGGGCGCATAGCCGTAATAACCCAAATATGGATAACCATAAGAATAGGAGAGCGGCAGAAAAGCGAGACCCGAAAAGTACGTGTACCCGGCGCCGGCCATGACCGGGCCCAAGTAAAAGCGAATCCTATGATGTGGATGCGAAGTGAGGGAATTGACGCCGCTTTCAGGTTGAGTTGATGGGGAAGGCTGTTGATCTTGCAGCGCCGCCTTTGGAGTCGATCCGTTTTTCTGACCTGCAAAGCCAAGAACTGCCGTCAGCAGGACGAGCGGCGGAAGAACATACCAGCGAACCTTTGGAGGAAACATGAGCGCCCACCCCCGAACATCCATACTAATCCTGCTCTCGCATTCCACACAATGTCAACCGGGAACCAAGTATTGAAAGTAATCGCAGATACCCAATCCAGCGCCCAATCGTGGGCTTAATTGCGCGATGTCGTTCTGCTTCACTCTCGTACTTTTCGCCTGTATACTTGTTGGTTAATATCTTGGAGGTTGAATATGCCCTCGAAAACCCTCTACGATCAGGTTGTGGTCGGGACCGGCAGCAGCGCGCTTCAATTCCTCTATGCTGCGTTTCGCGGCTCGCAAACAAAATTTTATAGCAATAGCACGCTAGTAGTCGGCAAGTCAGACCGGTGGCAGCAGAAAGCTGGTTTCGATAGCAAGCACTCATCCCATGCTATGGGTCAATCCGCTGCAATGCTGCGGCTGGGCGACGAGATTCCGAAAACTGGGCCGGCGGAGCCGCGCTTCATGGAAAGCCGCGATTTTTCAAAGCAGAGCAACGATCTGCGGGAGAAGATCAAACTCGAACGCGGCAGTCAAGTAGAGTTTGAGAACGGCCAAGTGGAGAAGATTGACGGAGCACCGCCTCTGTATACGATCAAACTCGCCGGGTCAACGGCGCTAGTCCAGGCTAAACAGGTGATTGTCGCCTCTGGCTTGGGCTCGCCGGCCGCTCTTCCTGTGCTCAGCAAGAACGTGGTACACAAGGAGCGGCTGGGAACTCAACCTCTTCTTTACAAAGAGATTGTCGATGCCGAACGCTTTTTTTTAACGGAGGGGATCGAGGGGCTGAGGGTTTTGATCTATGGTGGTTCGGCGACGGCTTCGTGGGCCGCTGCCCATGCCTATTTGTATAAGCCTTCGGCCTTAATCTGGATGTGCAGACAAGGCGCGTCTCAGGTTAAAACCGACGGCAACCCGATCGACCGGAACGGAGAGGTCATCAAGAATGCGCTGAGAGACAATATCATCCGGCAAGGGGAAATCAAGGAAGTGGAGGTTATTGACCCACCAGGTTGGAATCGCGCCCGCCTTAAGGTAACGTTCGATAAGCTTGATCAACAGATTTACGGCGGCAACGACTTCATTTTCCACCAAATCGTCTACGCAACTGGATCCTCGATCCTCGCTTCGGGCGGTCCGGCCGGGATACTCAGCGATGGGATTCGTAATCAACTGGAGCCGCGGTGGGACAATAATTATCGCTATGGCACGGATCCTCACGACCGCGTTGTTACGGCTTATGCGACGCCGGACAACTCACTTTGGGTGATTGGGGCGGCGGTACACCACTTCACAAACTGGGAAGCGGTGAACGTCGTCAAACAAAGCCCAGACGGCAGGATGGTGAGCGCGTTCGCAGGGAAATATTCCAAAGCCTGGGAGATTCTGCCGCGTGGCGGGAAGCCACCTGAAGGAATCGCCATTCTGACGTCGACGATCAACGCTTTGACCGGCTATAACTGGAGGTCAGGCCCCAAGGGGCAACGCGACGCGGCGAAGTTCAATTGGACCAAAGCTGACCGCCGAGAAACCTTCCAATTCCTGGCCGAGATCTACGGGGTGGATATACCGCTCTCCGTCCGGGAAAAACTGGTGGATGACATCATTGCCGAGAGAAAGAAAACGCCGGTTGGGCTGAAGAAGAGCCAGATTGAAAGCATATTTAGAAACGTGCGGGGAGCACAGCCGGCTTCCTCCCGCCCGTATGGCAGCCGGCCCGAAGGCGTGGCGCTGGTGGGTGGTCTGACCGCCAGCAAAATAGCCGTCCGCTCTTCCACCACAATCGACCTCGGGAAACTCAAGTTGGATCAGAACCCGACGGTCTACGCCGACGACGCTAAAAGCCCGCACGAGTATCTCGATAAGCAGTTTAAGAGTTGAATAAGGCGTAGCGCGGTGTGCCGTTGGCGGGAACACACGGCAATTCGATAACCTCAAAGCCCCCTGGAACCGGAGGGTCAAAACAAGGCTGGACTTCCGCGCCCATCTCAATCATATTATCCCGTTGTCAAACCGCAGCTTCCTCAGGAGAAATCATATGAATTCAGGCGGCAGGGTTCGTTTCATTCAGATCACATTGCTCGCTGTTTTTGTGGGGACGGGGTTAGGGCAGGCGCGCGCCGCCGCGCCCGCAAAGCCGGCTGCCCGGAGTCACAGCGCGGTCTATTTCAGCCACCAGCAGGTTGCGGCCGGTTTCGCTAAGGGCGGATATTTGTATCCCCTGGGCAGCGGCAACTTCAGCGTGATGACAGCCCGCCGCGACAAAGCCGGCGAGGTGGAGTTGCACACACGGGATACCGACGTCATCTACATCGTGGATGGCTCAGCAACTTTTGTCACCGGCGGAAAGATGGAGCAGCCGCGGCATACCGCGCCGGATGAGCTGCGCGGGTCGAGCATCGAGGGTGGCGAAGTCCGCCATATTTCGAAGGGAGACACGCTGATTATTCCGGCTGGCGTCCCACACTGGTTCAAGGAAGTGCCCGGGCCGGTGCTCTATTTAGTGGTCAAAGTGCGGTAGGAAAACGTGTCCGCCAAAAAGCGGCATGGGACCGTCCCGCGAATAAAATGTCTCATTTTGCTCATTAGCATCATTAGTCTTCTGTGTCAGCGATAAAATAAAAACGCGGAGTCGTATTTTCACTCCGCACTGCCGGCTATAGGCTCACGCAGAGGCGGCTTGGCGCTCTAATCTAATCGTTTGATAAACACTGCGATTGGCAATCCCAATAGAACCAACGAACCCCAATTTTTTTCTTGACATCAGCCCGCGCGGTGCTTATAGTTCGTGTGTCAAACAAATAGTTGGGGGAAACTATTCGTCCATGCGGAATACAGACCGGTCCGACCGGAAGATCGCAAGCTCTGAAACGGCGCGGGATATCAACCGCAGTGTCGTGCTCAATATTATCCGGACGAACCAGTTGATTTCGCGCGCTGAGCTGGCGCGGCAGACGGGGTTGCAACGCAGCACGGTCTCCCTCATTGCCGAGCAGTTGTTGAAGGAGCGGTGGGTTGTGGAAGGCGCCGTAGGGCAGTTGCCGCGCGGGCGCAAGCCGCGGCTGCTGATGCTGAATACGGAGAGGGCGGGAATCATTGGCGTCAACGTGCTGCCCAGCGTAACTCATATTGTGCTCGCGGACCTGAACGCAAACTTCAAGGCGCAGGAATCCATCACCACGGCTGCGGACGCCAAGGAATTCGTGCGGTCACTGAGCGCCCGGCTGCGGGAGCTGATGACCGCGCACCCCCGGATCGCATACGAAGGGATTGGCGTCAGCCTGCCGGGCCGGGTTGACTATTTGGCGCAAAGGCTGGTTTTTGCTCCCAACCTCGGATGGCGGGATGTCGATTTGAAAACGCCGCTCGAGCGCGCCACCGGCTTGCCGGTGCAGATCGAAAATGCGGCAAACGCCTGTGCGCTCTCGGAAGTCTGGGCGGGGCCTCACGAAGGTGTTCAGGATCTTATAGCAGTTACGGTTTCAGAAGGCATTGGGACGGGCGTGATTGTAAACGGCCACCTGGTGCGGGGGCCGAGTGGGGCCGCGGGCGAATTTGGGCACGTTCCACTCAATGAGGACGGCCCGCCTTGCGGATGCGGAAGCCGTGGCTGCTGGGAGGTTTACGCGTCGAACGCGGCGGCGATCAGGAATTACAACTGCGGCCTTTCTGGAAGCGGGAACCAAGCGAATAAAAGGCGCTCTTCCGCCTCCATTGCAACTTTTAACGACCTTTTGCTTTTGGTTGAGCGGGGCGACGTGAAGGCGACGGAAGTGATCGACCAGATGGCTTGTTACCTGGGAACAGGGATTGCCATGCTGGTGAATGGCCTCGCGCCGTCGGTCATTACGATTGTCGGCGAAGTGACGCGACTGTGGGACCGCGTAGGCCCAATTGTGGAGCGCGTGGTTTCCGAACGAGCCAGGACTCATGCGGGAACAGAAATCTTTCCGTCTGACGCCGCGGCGCAACCACGGTTGAAGGGTACCATTGCCTTGGTCCTGCAAAAGCACTTTCAGCCTCACTTGGTGACGTAGCATTGCGTTCGAAAAATGCGTTTAACTGTAGAGTTGCTCTTTAGGGCGGCGCCTGCCGGGCATAAAGCCCGGCGCTACAATCGAGCGACGCCAGCGGCATAAGTTAACCGATTCTCGAAATGCAGAAGAGTCGAAAGACGATTATATTGTTTGTTCTTCAAACTAAGTTGGCGCAGTGCTGATCAAGAATTGTTTTTATGCTTTCCGGGTGTTCGCAACGCAGCGTGAAGACGGGTTAGAGACAGCAAAATAACGGTCAACTGAAGACTGACCCGTTGGTTAAAAAAATGCACACCGTATTTAGGGAGGATAACGTCATGGTGCAAAAAGGGAAAAGTGGTGCTTTACTCGCGGCGCTGATTTTTATGTTCTCAGCGTGCGTCTTCGGCCAGACGATGGGGAATGCCGCTATTGGCGGCACGGTTACCGATCCCTCTGGCGCGGTTGTTCCGAACGCGACGGTAACGGTGACGCAGGAGGGAACGGGGGTGGCGCGGACCGCCGCAACCAATGCGAGCGGGCTTTTTAGCATTTCGCCGCTCACACCTGCGAGTTATGCGGTGAAGGTGCAGGCTGCCGGCTTCAAGGCGCTCGTAGAGCGCGTCACGCTGCTGGCGGACCAGGACCGCACGGTGAATATCCAATTGCAAGTGGGCGCTGCGGCGCAGACGGTGACGGTGCAGGGCACCAGCGCGGCGGTCAACACGGTGAGCCCGGTCATAAGCCAGGTGATCGAGCAATCCCGCGTGGTCGATCTGCCTATCCTCGACCGCAACGCTGCCAACTTGACGCTGCTGGTTCCGGGCACAACGAACGCCAACGGCCACGGGACTCAGCAGGGGAACACCAAGCAGGTTCCCGGCGCCGAATCCATTTCCGTTAACGGAACCCGCACCGATCAGATGGCCTACTATCTTGACGGAGGCAGCAACCAGGATATCCTGACCAACACCAACAGCCCATTTCCTTTTCCTGACGCGGTACAGGAGTTCAGCGTGCAAACGGCGAACTTCAGCGCCCAGTATGGGGAAAACGGCGGCGCGGTGGTGAACGTAATCACCAAATCAGGCACAAACCAATGGCACGGCGACGCCTTTGAATCCCTTCGAAATGGAGCTCTCGACGCGCGCAACGCCTTTTCCAGCACGGTTGATCCTCTGATCCAAAACCAATTCGGCGGCACCATTGGCGGGCCCATTAAGAAGGATCACAGCTTCGTTTTCTTCGGGTACCAGGGAACGCGCCACGTCGATCACGTGGGCGGCAACAATCAGATCATTCCCACCGCGGCCAACCTGAAAGGCGACTTCTCCAACTACTTGACCACGGGTCCGGCCAATCCGCTGGGCAAGGTCGTGCAGCTTACCGATCCTGTCACAGGTTTGGCGATTCCAGGAAACAACCTCGCAGCCGATCCTAACACCCCGTTAAACAAGGTGGCTTTGAATATGAGCGCAAAGCTCCCTATTCCCTCCGAATCGGCCAATGGTACAGTTTTTTATCAGAATCCGGACATCGAGAATACGAATGAGTACGTCGCCCGGTTTGACCAGGTGGTTCGGGGCCAGGACAAACTCACAGTCCGGTTTCTTCTCGACCGCTACTACAACGCGCCGCCTTACGATGGGAGCAACTTGCTGACTGTCGGCACCGGCTCAAACATTCAAGACCAGAATTATCTTGCCAGCTACACGTGGGCCAAGAGCGCTAATTTCGTTAACATCTCGACCTTTGGCGTCCAGCGCACGGTATCCGACCGTACCCAGGGAGGGAACGTGCCCCAGATGACCGACTTCGGCGCCACCCTTTTCCAGCTTCCCAAGGCGGAGGGCGGAATCCGCGGGTTTGGCCTCAATGGCGGATATTTCGGCGTTGGGAACTTCACGGACGGCAAATTTATTCGCAACAGCGGTACCATCCGGGACGTTGCCACCTACACGGTGGGTAAGCACATCATCGGCTTTGGCGGCGACTACGAGCTTGACGAAGGCATCGTTCGAAATACCGATTTTGAAAACGGCAACTTCCAGTTTAATCCTGGTGATTACCTGGGTAACTCGTTGGCGAATTTCCTGACCGGCAATTTGTACTCGTTCAGCCAGACATCGGGCAACTTTTCCGATCAGCGGGAGAGCGTCCTGGGAATTTTTGTTCAGGATCAGTGGCACGTGAACCAGAAATTGACGGTGGATGGAGGGCTTCGCTGGGAGCCGCAGGCGCCGATCAAGGAAATCCGGGGGCGCATTGAGCAGTTTTTGCCCAACGCCGCAGCCGCTGGGGTGCACTCCTCGATATTCCCCAATGCTCCGGCGGGCGTGTTTTTCATTGGCGATTCGTATGATGGCGCCACGGTGCCGCCGGGGGGCGAGACGGCCGATCTTGATAACATCGCGCCGCGCGCGGGATTTGCCTACGATTTCAAGGGCGACGGCAAGACGGTGGTCCGGGGCGGCGCCGGGGTGTTTTACTACACCCGCCTGAATACGCTGTTTGGCAACGATGCCTCGATTTCGACTCCATTCAGCCTGCGCATCGACCTGTTTCCTCCCGTCCCTGCTTTCCAGGGAGGCGGCTTGAGCAATCCGCTACTGGGGCAGACCGCATTTACGGCCAACTTTCCGGACCGGTATATCCTTTCCTCCGCGCCCAGCAACATCGTCTTCCCGAACCCATCAAGCGTCTATAGCTTGCAGCCAGGTTCGCCGTGGATTACCCCGGCAATCTATACCTGGAACATTACTATTGAGCGCCAGTTGAAACCCGACGTGTTATTTCGGATTTCCTACGTGGGCAACGAGGCGGCGAACCTCCGGCAGGACGTTGACCTGAACCCTGCGCAATATTCACTGTATGCCCAGAACCCCAAGCTCACCACAAACCAGAGGCGTGTCTATCCAGGTATTTCAGACATCCTGATGGATAACAACAGCGGCAACTCAAACTACAATTCACTTCAGGTGGGCTTGGAGAAGCGGCCGGGAACCGGGCTTCCCGGACCCTTCCGCAATATGACGCTGCTTGCGAATTACACCTACTCCAAGGCCATGCAGGAACTGGCGCAAAACGGCGGCATTACGGACATTGGATCGAGCAACGGCTCCGGCGTTCCGTATGGTAATCCATACCAATTCCAATTCAATAAAGGCCCCGCGGATTTCAACCGAACTCACAACTTTGTCCTTTCCTATGTCTGGCCGTTGCCAGCGTTTGCGGGTTCCCCAAACCGTTTCGTGAAAAGCGTCGTTGGCGGTTGGAACTGGTCGGGCATTCTCACCCTGCAAACAGGGGACTTCATGACTCTCACGGCGGGGCAAGATCAGTCGAAGACCGGGCTGAACAGTGATCGCGTCAATTTCCTGGGTAGTGTGAGCCAGCTCGGCGCCGGCGCCCAGCAGAATGCAACGGCGTGCAGTGCGTCTGTGGCGTTTTGCGTTCCCTTCCTGAACACTTCCTTGTTCGGCCTTCCGCCGGTAGGGCAGTTCGGGAACATTGGGGAGGGGGCCATCATCGGTCCGGGCCACTGGAACTGGGACATGGCGCTGCTGAAAAACTTCTATCCCCTCAGCTCGCACGAGAGTTTCCACGTCCAGTTGCGCGGCGACTTCCTCGACGCCTTCAACAACCCCCAATATAACGATCCCAGCACTGGCTTGGGCGGGAACTTTGGGAAGATCACCGGCGCCTCGAACTTCCGGGTTATCCAGCTAGCAGCGAAGGTGTTCTTCTGAGGTTATGATTTCAAACCGGTAGCGCGGACTTGTGCTTTCGCAGGTCCGCAGCCGGTCAATGAATCGAAAAGCCGCAGACCTGAAAGACGCAGGTCTGCGCTAGCCGACTGCCGCTTAAAAACTTACGATGGTAAATCCACGGTCAATTCGCCGCCGATTACGGAGAATGGGCGGGATTTTACACGAACGGCGGCTGGCTCCTGGATGTTCCGCTGACGGTCAGCCTGGAAAAGGCATACCTTGGGCAGTTGAAAGGCCAGGGCATGAACGAGAACGTGATGATTCGAGCGCAGGACGGCGGGTTTGCCTATTACATGATTACCGCCTACCAAGGCGCCCAGCAGGTTGAGTTCTAACAAGAATTCCCATCATGCCGAGGATACCGGTGGAAGGAGGCGGCGCAGATTTATTTTTTGAATCTGCGGCTTTTCCGCGGTCAGGTGAAAGAAACCTCAGACCTGTGAAACGCGCCTGCGCTACCTGTTTTCTATCCGGCTCTTACAAACACTACGATAAATAGGACAAAAAGGTTATTATTCTTCTCTGGCGGGAAGGGCAGCCTGCCATTCTCAGCGCAACTCAAACCACTGTCAGACGGCGGAGCCGATGAAGATTGCCGATGTGCGCGCCACAACTGTGACTGTGCCGCTCGAAGCCCCGTTGAGGCACGGGAACGGATGCCATTGGGGGCGCTTCGTTCGAACTATTATTGAGGTCGAAACGGACGACGGCATCGTCGGCCTCGGTGAGATGGGTGGCGGCGGCGAATCGAGCGAGGCGGCGTTCCTTGGTCTGAAGCCGTACCTGATTGGCCGCGATCCGGCGCGGCTCGAAGAACTCCGGTTCATCATCAGTAACCCAACCGCCTCGCTGTATAACAATCGGACCCAGATTTTGGCGGCGATTGAATTCGCGTGCCTCGATATTCTCGGCAAGGCGTGGAACGTTCCCGTCTCCGAGATTCTAGGCGGCCGCATCAGGGACCGGGTGCAGTTTGCATCCTACTTATTTTTCCGCTACCCGAATCCGGGAGACAAAGCGGGTGAAGTCCGCACAGCAGATCAGCTCACCGCGTACGCGAAAGAATTGAAGGCGCGCTATGGGTTCTTGAGTCATAAGCTGAAAGGTGGCGTTTTTCCGCCCGATTACGAGCTCGAGTGTTACCAGGCGCTCGCCGGAGCTTTACCTGGAGACAGCTTCCGGTTTGACCCGAACGGCGTGTGGTCCACCGCGCAGGCTATCCGCTTCGGGCAGGCGATCGAAGGCTTAAACAACGACTATCTGGAAGATCCCGTTTTTGGATTGAATGGAATGCGCGAAGCACGGCGGAAGATCCGGGTTCCGTTAGCTACCAACACGGTGGTGGTCAACTTCGAGCAACTGTCGGCCAACGTCTTGAATACCGCCGTGGATGTAATTCTGCTGGACACAACATTCTGGGGAGGCATCCGCCATTGCATTAAGGCCGCTGGCATTTGCGAGACGTTCCAGTTGGGTGTTGCGGTTCATTCTTCGGGTGAACTGGGGATTCAACTGGCCACCATGCTTCACCTGGGGGCGGTCACTCCGAATCTTGCATTTGCAGCGGATGCCCACTACCATCACCTGATGGATGACATCATTGAAGGGGGAAAGATGAAGTACGAGCGCGGTTCAATAGCGGTGCCTACAGGCCCTGGACTTGGCGTCACCCTCGATCGCAACAAGCTCGCTGAGTATCGTGACCTATACAAACGGCTGGGCTCGTATCCTTACGATCAGGATCCCTTGCGGCCCGGCTGGGCGCCGCTTATCCCGAACGACCGGTGGGCTGATCCTGATGACAGCCGTATCCCTAAAATCCCCCGTTGAGAAAAAAATGAAAGTTCAAAACAAGAATGTGGTTGAGCTTGCGGCTCAACTCTTGGAGAGCGTTGTAAGGCCGTCGCCCGTGGTGGATGTTCACACGCATATTCGCCCCACTGAGCCGGCAGCCCGTGACCTGGGAGAGATTGTTTTCTACCACTATGTTTTAACTGAGCTCGAGACCGCTGGAGTGAGCCGCGAGAAGCTACAAAACGCGAAGACGGCTGAGGAAAAGATTGCCCTCTTCGCGTCCAACCAGCGGCTCGTGTCAAACACCGTCACCTATTGGTGCCTTCGGCAGGTTCTCCGGATGCTGGAGATTGAGCCCGATGCAGACCTCACGCTCCGCGCGCTCACCGATGCGGCCCACAGGGTCCGGAAAACATCGTCGAACGGCTTGTGGCCGCGCGAGACGCTGGCGGAGCAGAACAATGTTCGGAAGACGTTCCTTACTTTGAACATTATCGAGGAACTACCCAATTTTGATACCAACCTGTTTGCGGGCACTCTACGGCTCGACGACGTTTTGACGGATGTTTCGTCATCGGCGCTCGATCAGCTTGGGACGGTTTCCGGGGCCATGATCGGCAGCCTGGACGCCTTCGAGCGCGCAATCGGTGAGAGGTTGAGCGCCTTCGCTAAGTCGGGAGGCCGGGCTCTGACCGCCGGGATGCCTACGGACGAGAATTTCAAGTGTGAGGGCCGGGCCGCGGCGGAGAAGCTCTTCGCCAAGGTCCGAAGGGATGAGCCGCTCGATCTGCCCGAGCGCGTCGCGCTGCACAGTTACACGCTGCATTTTTGCGTGAGCCAGGCGCGAGACCTGCGCCTTCCGGTTCAGCTTCTTCTCGGAGTGCGGCGGCCGCTGCCCGGCAATGCGGCCATTCCCGTTTTGCGGCCAGATCTGGCCGTCCGCTTTGCCGGTCTCTTCCATAGCTTCCCCAGCGTTTCCTTCGATTTACTGCTCTCCTCGGTGGCTCATTCACAAGAGTTGATTGCTGTCGCAAAGAATTATCCCAACGTCAGTCTCGCCGGCCACTGGTGGTATGCGTTCTCTCCTCCCTACATCCGCAGTATGCTCACGGAGCGATTACTGGCGCTACCCGCGATAAAGCTGCACGGCTTCTTTTCCGATGCGTATAACGTTGAATGGTCAGCGGGAAAACTTGCGCTTCTCCGGCGCGAGTTGGCCTGGGTTCTCGCGGAATTGATTATTTCGGGATATTTAACCGAATCACAGGCGCCTGAGATTGCGCGTGCGCTTCTGTACGAAAACCCAGCGCGCTTCTATGGTTTGCCTGACGGGGACTAACCGCCTTCGAGCGCGGGTTGACGCCGCCCTGGATTCAGGTCCTGATTACAATGCCACGGCATGTCCGGAGACGTCCGTCAAGAGGAGTAGCGCATTCTCTCACTCTCCGGGCCATTCAATGCTCATAACTTCAGACGATCAGCAAGGAGGGGGTATCTATTGAAGATCAAAATTGTAGCGCCGTTACTCGGGCTGGCCGTGATCTTGTTTTCATGTTCGAGGGTGACGGCCGCAGTCAACGATCCGGCCAGGCAAGGCCTGACCAAACTGCTGCTCGGGAAAGAGGTAAAGCCGCTCATCGATCTCCCTGCCACCAAAGAAGGGGTGAACATATATTTCGTTCCGCCAAACGGCAAGCAGGCCGACGAACGCGGCGTCGATTTGAAAGCCTTGACCAAATATTTGAAGTCGAAGGGTGTCGGGGCGCCGGCTAACGAACCTGACATCATCACGGACGTGCGGTTTGACCATGATCGCGTGGAAGTTCAGATCGGCGGTGGTGGCGAAGGCCGCCGGGGAAGCAGGCGCGCCGCGAGAGCCAATGCGGGATTCCCGCGGGCCGGCGGCTCACGGATCAATTTCCGCTACGACCGTCCATTAACAGACGCTGACCTTCAACCCAATCGCTTCCTGGACTTTATGTCGCGCATTCTCGACGTTAGCGCCATCAAGCAGGAGATCGCCGAGCAGGAGATGCCTTTGGAATTCAAGTCGGCCATCCAGGAGAAAGTGGTGAAGGTGGGCATGACCTATCAAATGGCGCTGATGGCCGTTGGTGATCCAGGGCAGAAGAAGATCAACGACAGCACAACCGACCTGAGCGAAACCTGGTATTACCTGATCAACGGTCGTCGATGGGTGGTCGACTTTCTGAACGGAAAGGTGGTGAAGGTTCGCGTATACTGAAAAATGTAGCGACTTGATGAAGCAACCCACTCAATCATCAAATCACTTAATGACCCAATGAACCAACCCAGAAATGATTCAATTCGGACCGTGGCCGTGATTGGCGCGGGCACGATGGGGCGCGGCATCGCGCACACGCTGCTGCGCGAGGGCTATTCGGTTCTGCTCACCGATTCTTCCCAGAAGGCGCTCGAATCGGCCCCGGAGAGCGTTTCGCGCGACCTTGCCCGCGATGTTGAAAAGGAACGCCTCACGGCTGAGGCCAAGGAACAGGCGATCGGGCGGCTTGCCATCGCCCGCCACCTCGATGAGCTTTCGCGCGCCGATTTTGTGATCGAAGCAGTCACGGAAAACTTCGAGGTTAAGGCCGACGTGTTCCGCCGGCTCGCGTCCATCTGCCAGGCAGGGGCAATCTTCACCAGCAACACTTCGTCCATCTCCATCACCCGCCTCGCCGCAGTCACCGGGCGGCCGCAGCAATTCGCCGGTCTCCACTTCTTCAACCCCGTGCCCGTGATGAAGCTGGTGGAGGTGGTGGCGGGAATCGAAACGGTTCCTGAGACTCTGGAAACGGCCTGCGCGCTGGCTGCGGCGTTGGACAAGACGCCCATCCGAGTGAACGATTATCCGGGCTTCGTCTCGAATCGCGTCCTCATGCCCATGATCAATGAGGCCATTTATGCGGTGATGGAAGGTGTGGCCGCGCCCGAAGCCGTGGACAGCGTGATGAAACTCGGCATGAACCACCCCATGGGGCCGCTCGAGCTTGCAGACTTTATCGGTCTCGACGTTTGCCTCGATATTATGAAAGTTCTCTATGAAGGCTTTCGTGACTCGAAGTACCGCCCCTGTCCGCTGCTCGAAAAAATGGTGTACTCGGGAAGGCTGGGACGCAAGACCGGCCGCGGGTTTTATGAGTATCACCCGGCGGCAAGGTGATGATAAGATGGGCAACACGTATTGATTGCTTTTGATTTCGGCAGCGAAATTTCCGATTAAGGAAGTGACATCATTTATGCCTGAGGACCGAGTCACAGAACGGAACAAGGCTATCGACCTGGCGATGGTGCAGATCGAAAAGCAGTTTGGCAAAGGGTCGATCATGCGGCTAGGGTCGAAAGAAGCCTTGGTGCCGGTGGACGTAATTCCGACGGGCGCGCTCTCTTTTGACGCGGCGCTCGGCGTGGGCGGCATGCCGCGCGGCCGGGTGGTGGAAATCTACGGTCCTGAATCCAGCGGCAAAACCACCATTGCGCTGCATGTGGTGGCCGAGGCGCAAAAGCGCGGCGGCATGGCGGCCTTTGTTGACGCCGAGCACGCGCTCGACGCGATCTACGCCAAAAGGCTGGGCGTGGACGTGGATAACCTACTGGTCTCGCAGCCCGACTACGGCGAGCAGGCGCTTGAGATCACTGAGGCCCTGATCCGCTCGAACGCGGTGGACGTGCTGGTGATTGATTCGGTGGCGGCGCTCGTGCCCAAGTCTGAGCTTGACGGAGATATGG
>JBOGJY010000483.1:0-6917 GCA_050745325.1 Terriglobia bacterium | reverse complement strand
ATTTCCCGTAACGCCGGCGTCTTGCCGGCAAATGCCGCCGGGACGGCGGCGCTACCGGGCTAAGCCAATTGCGAGACACTACAGCCAGCTTCACCTTTGCAAAAGAAGGGCGTGGTTAATATTCTCCAGCCTTTCGGACCTGCCGGGTGAGAAATCCGCGCTAGAACATCCACCCACGAAGTATCGTAGCCACCCCCACAACCGCCTCTGACCCATCCCTCATGCCCACGACATGCCGTGGCATGGCATTTCGACCGAGACCCGCGCCATTCTTATAACTACTTTGTAATCTATACTTTAAGATACATTTTAAGTTGCAAACCCAAAGGTCTTAAACCTGCTCTAGAGGAGCGTGCCGTAAGGTATTGACCATGCTCCGGATCACCACCATCACGCCACCGAATAATGCCAGCACGCTGCGCCTGGAAGGGCAGATCGCGGATCGCTGGGCGAAGGAACTCGAAACGGTAGTTGCACAAATGGATACCGATGGCGTGCCGGCTGTTCTAGACCTTGCCGGGGTTTCATTTATTGACAGCGAAGGCCTTCGAGTGCTGCGAAGTCTCGCCAACGCTAGACTCGTGAACGCTTCGCCGTTCGTCACTGAACTTCTCAAGGGGGTAGGACTATGAGCGCCATCGTCACATCAGCCACACCGGGCACACCCGCGCTGAAGCGAATCGAAATGAGGTCCAAGCATCCGCTAGCGATCCGGTGGCTCCACTGGATCAATTTTCCCCTGCTCGCCGTCATGCTGTGGAGCGGAATGTGGATTTACTGGGCGAATGACGTCTATCGCATTGGGCTGGGCAAATATACGCTTTTCAAGTTTTTCCCTGCGAGTTTTTACCGCTATTTTGGCATCGATCACCACCTTGCCGAGGGCATGGCTTGGCACTTTTTCTTTATGTGGTTTTTCGTTCTGAATGGCCTCGTCTACGTGCTTTACACCGCCTTCTCCGGCGAGTGGCGCTACCTGGTTCCGAACCGCGAGTCATTCCGCGAGGCGATTCTGGTTGCTTTGCACGATTTCGGATTGTATAAGCATCCGCTGCCGGCGCGAAAGTTCAATGGCGCGCAGCAGATCGCTTATACCAGCATCATCCTCATGGGGGCGGGTTCGGTTGTCACCGGCCTTGCTATTTACAAGCCGGCTCAGCTTGGCTGGCTTACCCACCTGCTCGGTGGATATGGAATGGCCCGGTTGGAGCACTTCTGTCTTGCTATGGGTTACGTCCTGTTCTTTCTGATCCATATTTCTCAGGTCATCCGGGCGGGCTGGAATAACTTCCGGGCGATGGTGAGCGGATACGAGCTCACGGAGGTTCCGCATGAGTGACAATGGCATTGGCAAAGACCGGGCGAACGGTCTACCGGAAGGCGTTGGCGCCCCTCACTCCGCCGCCTTGGGCGCAGAGGCGCCATCCGCGCACGATGAGCAGACCAGCGTGAAGCAGGGCCGCGCGCCTTCCGTCCTGACTGAGGCGTCTGGGGCGCCGCTCGCGGAATCCGCCGTCCCTGCAGCGGATGCGAATGAAGTCGCCGAGTGGAACCGGCGGGTGAAGCGGCGTATGGCTATGCGAACCCGGCGCAGTTTTATCACCGGCGGCGCTGCTGCGCTCGTGGCATTTGGCGGCTGGCGATGGCTTACGACGCGGCGCTACGAATTGGGAATTCCGTGGCCGCTGCGCCAGGGACTCAACCTAAATGGGGAGTTAGCGCGCGACTTTTTTAAGCCTACCCGCCTGGCTCCGGACCTGCGCGGCAAAGCGCCGCTGGTCAACCGGATCAACGGCGACATCGGGCTCGACGACCCCGTTGATTTCAATGCGTGGCGGCTGAGCGTCGCTGGGCTGGCAAATCATGACGATCCGGTGGAGATCAAGCTCGATGCCATTAAGAAGCTTCCGCGCGTGGAGATGACTATTGAATTTAAGTGCATCGAAGGCTGGAGCATCGTTACCGAATGGGCGGGCGCACGTTTTTCAGACTTCATGGCGGCCTATCCGCCGGCCACGATGAGCGGCGATCCGCTCGACCTTGTGAATGATCCCGAAGATTTGCCGCCGTATGTTGAGATGGCGACTCCTGACGGCGGTTACTATGTGGGCCTCGATATGGAGAGCATGTTGCACCCGCAAACGCTGCTCGCTTACGAGATGAACCACGCCCCCCTTACGCAGGAACACGGCGCGCCTTTGCGCCTGGTGACGCCAGTGAAGTACGGAGTGAAAAATCTCAAGAGGATTGGAACGATCAGCTACGGCGTTAGCCGCCCGGCGGATTACTGGGCCGAACAGGGTTACGACTGGTACGCGGGCCTTTGAGGTGGATTGTCAAAAATCTAGCGCGTTATGATTTACATCATCAATTTTCTCGCGGTGGCAGCCTTTCCCCTGGCTATCGCCAGTTATGGCGGGCACTTGGCTGCGAAGGTCCTCGACAAGCCTGAGCGCCGGAAATCGCTGTCGATTGTCTGGACGCTGGCGGTATCCGGGGTTCTCTTATCTGGCGTCCAGCAGGTGTTTATCTACCGGTCGCGCCAAGCTCAAGACGTTCAGCAGGCCACCCTCGCCGCGAGAAGCGCCCAAGACCAGCAGCAGCTTCGAAATAAGCTCGATAGCAGTCTCGAACGCGAAGAATACGTGAGGAACGAATTAGACGGTATCGCCCGAATTCTTCGCGCGCCACACCCTGGCATGGACATGACGGGTGTGGCCGATACCGCCTCCCGGATGGCTGAAGCCGCCATGCGTCATTAGCGTTGTGTAACCCGCGCTCTTTAGAATTCAGGACATGGGTTCATCCATACCCTGACGGACCTACTCTCAACCCTCGCCCCGAGTGAGGGGGCGCTGCAAAACGGCAAAAATTGCATTAAAGGCCATTCAACCTAAATAAGGAGATCACCAATGCATAAAGTAAGAGGCTTACTCATTCGAAGCGCGCTTTGTCTGGCGGCGTTCGTCCTAGCACTGGGTGTGGCGCCGCACGGGGCAGCCGCCCAGGGCCGCTCGGGCGCGGTCTATGTTCTCACCAACCAATCTGCGGAAAATTCTGTGATGGTTTACCGGCGCGCTCCAGATGGGACATTATCGTTCTCTGGTAGTTTCTCAACCGGAGGCAAGGGGATGGGCACGGGAGCTGATCCTTTGGGTTCTCAAGGCGCGCTGACACTTGGGCCTGGAAAGCGGCTCTTATTCGCCGTGAATGCCGGAAGCAATGAAATCTCCGAATTCGCCGTGCAAGGCCTCAACCTGCGCCTTCTGGATAAGATCTCCTCATACGGTGTCGAGCCGGTGAGCATTGCGGTTCACGGTGATCTTGTCTATGTGCTAAACGCCGGAGGAACGCCAAATATCGCGGGCTTCATTATTGATCCCTTCACGAACCGTTTGATTTATCTTCCGCGGTCGGTCAATCAACTGCCGGGTGGCGGCGCCGCGGCCCCTGCGCAGGTTGGCTTCAGCCAGGATGGCAGTGTTCTGATGGTCGCCGAAAAAGGAACTAGCAAGATCGATACTTTCACGGTGAATGACCGTGGATACGCAAGCCATCCCATGACGACTGCGTCGAGCGGCGCCACTCCGTTTGGCTTCGAGTTTACCCATCGTGACATTGTGGTTGTTGCCGAAGCCGGCCCGAACGCGCTCTCGTCCTATGAAGTCGATAACAATGGGAATGTGGAACTGGTGAGTGGCTCAATCCCGAACAGCCAGCAAGCAACATGTTGGGCCGTGGTCACCGGCGACGGCCGTTACGCCTATACGGCGAGCGCAGGCACTGCGGCTATTTCAAGCTACGAGGTTTCGCGGGGGGGAGTCTTGAGCCTGCTTAATCCCACTGCGGGGACGACCGTGGCTGGGAGCGCACCCACTGATCTCGCCCTGAGCGGCGACAGCCGCTTTCTCTACGTCCGTGAAGGGGGAAACGGTACGGTAAGCGGTTTCCGGGTGGAGTGGGATGGCAGTCTGACGCCGGTAAACGCTGTGAATGGGGTTCCAGCCGGCTCCCAGGGCATCGCTGCGCGATAGGCGCGCTTGGGTGATGTGGCGCCTGCGATTTGAGGAACTGCCCCGGTCGCCGGTTACCAAGGGTCTTTCTAGGTCTAAGACCGGCAGAAATGTGCTTTTTTCAGCGCACGGCTTCAACGCGTGTGTGACGGCTACAATGATTGTTGTCACTATAATAGGTAATCATCAATAGGTGGCGTTTCGTCAAAGAAACCATCCCATTTGTCTCAAAAGTCTCAGAGTTGTCTGATAGATTGAGTGAGTGCCTTGTAGGCAGAGTTTTGCGGTTAAAACTCTGCGGCTTTTGGTTGGGGAAAAACCGCAGAGTTACAAAACAACTCTGAGCTACAAAACGGCTGCCCCCAAAGATTAGAAAATGGCCGGGGGGGGAATGAGAAAACACACAAAAAGTTACGGAACGAACCCTAGCGACCCTTTAGAATCAACGTTTCTAATCTTTGGGGGTCTTTGGCGCGGCGGGAGCCGTCCCTCCGGCCCGGGATTTGGGCAACGGGCCGGATAGCCGTTGCCATGGGTCTCGTTAGGGCGAAACCGGCCCTTTGGGGATCACCACGATTTTTTCTCAAGTCCCTCCTCTGTTCTGCCGAAGCCGACTGTGTGGGAGCAATCTACGGTCTGGCCCCAGTATGGAGAAAGTCTGGAGCCAATCTGGCTTGCCCTCCACACAGCGATCTTGCAGGACTCCGGCGCATCGGCGCCGGTTGGGAAGGAGATACCGGTTGGAAGCGAGCAAGAGCAGAGTGCTTTCTACCCTTTCTTTCCCACCCCTGGGAATAACCCGCGGGCGTTCTCAGATCAAAGGTTAACGATTGTTAACGGTTCAAATACTATTACAGATTTCACTTGACAAACTTAGCTAGTTTGTTAGACTAGGTCAGCACGTGGGAGATGAAGTTCTAGTAACTTGATTTCCCTCTTGGCATTTCATAGGCTCTACCTCCAGCGAGTCGTTTTCGGCTCGTCAATATTCTTTGGAGGAGAGTCTCATGAAAAAGCAAGCTATATCTGTATTTTTTGCAATTCTGGTCGTTTTAGCAAGTACTGGGCTTCGTAGGACGTTTGCAAAAGCTGAAAACGCAGCAGCGTTATGGAACAACACAAGCTTCAGCGCCGCACAACCGGCTACAGTAATATCGCATACGATGGCTATCGGTGGTTCGCCGATGCCGGTTCCGCCTTATCGGACAGTAGTCGGGTAGCCAGCGATCAGGTATTTCGAATATACTGTAGGGAGTCTGAGCAGTGCTCCGAGATTATGAGGGGGCGCTCGTGATCGACTCATTGTTGGTCCACGGCCTGCAGTACGCTAGTTACGCGGTTGAATTGGTATTGGTCATCCTCCTTCTTATGCGTAGCCGCTGGAGGGACGCAAAAACCTTTTCTGCCTACATTTTCGGCTATTTCGCAGTAGACGCCATCCTGCGCCCTGCAGTTCTCTATACTTTCGGTTTTGCCTCCCTGCAATACCGTTACGTTTACTGGGTCTCTGATATTCTTCTAACTCTTGGCGCTTTCCTATTGATCTGTTTCTTCTTCCGCCGCGCTTGCTCGGACAAGCCTGAAGTCTGGTCCTACCTCCGCTCTATGCTGGCCGCAGTATTTGTAATTATCGCCTTCATTTCCTATTTCTCCTTAACATCTCATTACGGTCATCTATTCAGCCGTTTCATCGTTGATTTGCAGCAGAACCTCTATTTCTCATGCTTGGTTCTGAACACGCTACTCTACATCATGCTGCAACAATGGGACTCAGTGGATGAAAAGCTAAGTCTCTTGGTTTGCGGCTTTGGAATCGGATTTGCCGGACCGGCGGCGAACATGGCTCTGATGTATCTAACCCCCGGCGGAAGGGATGCAGGAATACTGCTCACTCTCATCACGCCTTTATGCAGCTTAGGCATGTGCATGGTTTGGATGTACGCGGTGGCGCATAAGGCCACTAGCCAGGTAGCCGTTCAATCGCAGAAAGATGTTAGGGCAGTCCCCGCATTTGCGGAAGTTCCCATGCGGGGTCAGTGAGGTAACACTATGATGTTTGAATCAGTTTTGATTTTGATCATTTCGACGGCGTTGCTGCTGTTTTACCTGCAGGCAACCTGCCAGAAGATCCTGCGTCAACGCGCGCACCAGGAGTTCTATCATTCCATCGTGAACGCCAATCGCCTTGAGTTTCCGTTCGTCCGCACTGCGATTGAAGACTACGATGCGCCGCTTGACTATACGCGATTCAGGATGCAACTGAAGTGCGACTTCCTGGCGCTCACCTATCTGATGAAGAACGCTCTCAACTCTTCGCAGCGCCTGTCGAGGGACGAGAAGTTTCTGGTGCTCTACTCAGAGACCTTGTTCTGCCTGCTCTCGGTTGTCCACCTGTTTGGCTTCAAGGAAAAGATGTTCATGCTTCGTCTCGCTTCTGTCCTTCAGTATTTTGGAAATGTACTCGGCGAGCGCGTTAGCAAGGTCCATTTTGGCAATATGACGGCCTCAGAATATCTGCTGACTCTCTAAGGGGACCTCGAACGGTCTCCTTAGGGACTCTCTTCCTCACCTTTTCTCACTCCTGCAAATATCCTCGCGAGGCTTTGTCTCAGATCGGCGAGTCGTGACCCACCGCGAAGCGGTGGAAGATGAAGTGCCGTGGGTAGAACCCGCGGAACGCGAACCACGGTCATTCCTCGGCAACCCCGGAGGGGTTGAATATCGTCAAATCGGCGCAAAAGGCACATAAGACGGATTTGACGCCAACCATGGGATCGTTGAGTGGGATGCTGCGCTGATGTCATCCTGAGCGCAGCGAAGGATCTGCTTGTAAGGCGCGAGAAAAGCAGATTCTTCGCGGAGTTTATCGTGAGCCTCTTCGCTTCGCTCAGAGCGATTCGTAGA
>JBOGJY010000482.1:0-6583 GCA_050745325.1 Terriglobia bacterium | reverse complement strand
GCACCGGATGCGTGTGAAAGTCGATCATTGGGCCACTCCCGAGCGCCAGTTTCTCTCCAAAAAATCCGCCAAGGCTTTAGGGTCGCGAAATGCTTCGGTTCCGCCTGGGCGGGTGGTTGAAAACGCGCCCGTCAGATTGGCGAAGTCGAGGCAAAGATCGAGGCTTGCGCCACGCACAAACTGGTGAAGGAAACCCGCGTCAAAGCTGTCGCCGGCGCCGACAACGTCCACCACATTGGCAGGGGCTGCCGCGCGGCGAAGCGTTCCATCGCAATGAGCGATAAGCGCCCCGCCCGCGCCGAGCTTGACCACGACGTGAGGCACAGCAGCCGCGAGCCTTGCGACGCCTGAGTCGAGGTCCGGCTTTCCGGTCAGCTTCTCGATCTCCCGGGCGTTTAGAAAGAAGATATCAACGTAAGGAAGCACGTCCCAAACGCCCGAATCCCAGCGATCTTCCGGGTCATCGTTCACGTCGAGCGAAGTGGTAAGCCCCCTCGCTTTCATCGTGGCGAACAGCTCGCGCATTCGGGGTTGAAGGGCGCGATGAAGAAAAAATGATGAAAGGTGAAAGTGGAGTGAATCCGCCAGGAACTCGATATCCAGATCCTCGAAATTCATCTCAAACATGGTTCCTGGATAGGTGAGGATATTCCGAAAACCGGAGTGGTGCAAAATGACGGTGAGTCCCGTGCTGATCGAGCCGCCCGCTTTCCTCACCCGCGAAACATCCACACCGCCCGCGGCAAGACGGTCAACGCTGAGTTGGCCTAAGGGGTCGTCTCCGATGCGCGAAATGAATCCGACGCGGCTGCCCAACACGGCCAGGTTATGAGCGAGGATGGCGGACGAACTGCCCAAGGTGAGAGTCTGCCCGCTTGCCAGAAGTTCTCGCTCCGGCGCCAGTTCCGCGGGCAGGCCGTACAGGATCAAGTCCAGGTTTAGCTCACCAACCACCGTAACATCGAAACGCTTGGAAGCAGTCACGTGCAGCAAGCTCCGCTAGTCGAGGATCACCGCCCGGCTAAGGTAGCGCGGGCTATCCGGGTCTAGCCCTTTTTTCAAGCCGGTATACAGACCCAACAGTTGACCTGGGAGGATGTACGGTATCAATAGCGCAAGCTCATCATCGTCTGGCAGATTGAATTCGATGAGCAGATCCGCGAGCCGGCGCGTCTTTTCGTCTGCCTTATTGACAACCACGAAAGTCGTCGCCCCAAGCTTCTTGACCTCCTCAAGCACTTTGCGTTCCGCTTCGAACCCGGTTTTGGAGACTAAAAAGCCGATGAGCGTTTCCGGCCCGGCAATCGACTTGGGGCCGTGCCGGAATTCGAGCGAGTGGTACGGCTGCGCATAGGAGCACGACATTTCGGTGACTTTAAGCGCCCCTTCGCAAGCAAGCCCGTAAAACGGACCCTGCCCCAGCCATACGTAGTCGGCAAATTCGTGCGCCTCAACAAAGGACCGCACTCGCGAAGAGATGGAATCGAGAGTTTTCTCGAGAGCGCGCGCAACATTTTCCAAAGCTTCCGGGAAGCTATGATGATTCGCGTGGCTCGCCGCGAGAATTTGCAACCCCATCAACATGGAGGTAAAGGACCGCGTCATGATCGTGCTTTTTTCATCGGCTGGCGGAAGGCAAATGGTACCACAAGACAATGCCTCAATCGGCTGGCCCTTCGTGCAAGTAATGGCCAGCCCCGGCGCGCCTTTGGATTTGAGATACTCCGCCGCCTCAAGGACTTCCGACGTGCGGCCCGACCGCGAAATGAGGACGGGTTGGAAGGCGGGGCCTCCGTTCAATAATAGATCGGGAAACAAGAGCAGTTCCGAAGCCGGCACGGCGCGCGCGCGCAAACCGGTTAACGCGGTCCAACTGGCCGCCGCCGCCAGGGCCAGATAGTAGCTCGACCCGCAGCCCACAAACATCCGCTCGTTCTGCGACGAGCCTTCGCGGCGTACCTGGGCAACTTGCTTATCTTCCTTGAGATATCTGAGACATTCCATCCAACAGCGGGGCTCAGAAAGAATCTCGGATTCGGTATGCATTCCCGGTTTGATTCTGGTTTCTAGCATAAGCGGCGACTTTCGCCTTAGGCGAGCGCGAACCCCTCGCCCGCTTCTTCTGATGAGTTTTGGCAACCCTCAGAAACGTCCCTTCCGGTAATCATCCCTTGGCCCAAAGAGCCGGACCCGCTGGCCCGCCGCGTCCAACCTGGACTCAGTAGACCCGTAAGATACTTCCTTTCGCTTAACTATGTCAATTATCATCTTTATCTTACGAACATAGTTGTTTTTGCGGCGCCAGAAATCCGATGGAGAGAACTCTCAAGCTGGACTTGCGCTGCGAACCGATGCTCGCGCAGCCCTTGCGCGGTGGCGGCGTCAGTGCGAAACTGATTCGTCAAAGCGAACGCACGGCGCGCGAAACTTATAAGGAGAGCGGCGAAAGGCGATGGAGCAGACAAACCGGGCAGGCATTCTCAACGAGGAACGGCGGCAGGCCATCGTCGATGTTGTAAACCGCGAGGGCCGCGTCTTGGTGCGGGAGATCGCCAAGAGATTCGGGATCTCCCAGGTTACGATCCGCCAGGACCTCGATGTGCTCCACCATCGCGCGCTGATTCACCGCATCCACGGCGGGGCTCTTCCTATTCGATCAGCGGCGCTTGCCGATCCCAGTTTGCAGGAAAAAGAGAAGCTTTATCGAAAGGAAAAACAACGGATTGCAGCGGCGGCCGTGCGCCTCGTTAAAGAAGGACAATCGGTGGTTCTCGATTCTGGAACTACGACCACCGCCATCGCGCGAACGCTGCGGACTTTCCGGCAGTTGACCGTTATCACGAACGCCGTGAACATTGCGGCCGAGTTGGCCGGAAGCTCCATTGACGTGATCCTGACCGGCGGAAATTTACGCGAGAAGTCTTTTTCTCTGGTCGGGCCGCTCGCCGAGGAGACGCTGCGGCGATTGAGCGCGGATATCCTGTTTCTGGGCGTCGACGGGTTTGACGTTCGATTCGGGCTTACCACGCCGAATCTTCTCGAAGCCAAGGTTAACCGGGTGATGATGAAAATTGCGCGTCGCACGGTGGTGGTCTGCGATTCGAGCAAGTTCGGCTCGCGCAGCCTCTCTTTAATCGCTTTGCCTTCCGCCATGCACGAGATGATTACCGACCGTGGCATCTCCGAGAAGGATTTAACCGAAATTGAGGGCGCAGGGATTAAAGTGACGGTGGTATAAAGCTAAGCAGGCTTCTCGCCCCAAGCCTTACGATATCTTTCGCCGGTCTCATAATCAGCCTATCTCACAACGTGGCCCAACCCACAGCGTAAGGAGAGATTTGACAGCGCCTAGCCGGCTCTCCGACGCTGCACTGACCACAGGGTTTTCCGCTCAGGACCGGACCTTCCAAAGCGGTGGTGAAAGTTTCCCTCCAAAGCAAAGAGTAAGCAATATATCGTAATATTTCGTAATACCTTTGGCTTGACAAGCGTCAGCATACGCAATATGATGCTGCCTGTCATTCGACGGCGCTCGCACCGGCGCCGTTCGAAATCTAGAGGGCGCGGCGCATGAAGGATGAGCACGAAAGCTGGCTTTTACCGAAAAAAGGCCCAAGCCGGCGCGAATTTCTGAAGGAGTCCGCCCTGGGCTCCGTTTTCGTGATGCTGGCGCCGCAGCTTGCTTCGCCAACGCCTTCGAGCGATCAGCGCGAGCTTGCCACGGGGTGGAGAATCATTTCCGCGCGCGAGGTCTCCGCGCGAGACGAAGACGTTTCAAAGCTTTCATATGACGCCTCGCGCTGGCATCCAATCCGCCGGATGCCCGCGACGGTGCTGCAGGCGCTGGAAGATGCCGGCGTCTACAAAGACCTCTATACGGGAATGAACCTCACCGGGAAGACGCCGCCCGATCTGTGGCAGCAGGACTGGTGGTACCGCACGGAGTTCGATGCCCCCGAAGCCGAAGTCCATTCCCTGATCTTCAACGGAATCAATTACCGCGCCGACGTTTGGCTGAACGGCCATTTGATCTCCGACAAATCGCATGTCGTCGGGATGTACAACCGTTTCGAGTTTATTGTCTCTGGCTTCATCCGCCCCGCGGGAGAAAACGTCTTGGCGGTAAAGGTCACTCCTGAGCGGAAAATCCCGGCCGAGAACGGCGTGGAGCTCGCCGATAGCTGGCTTGACTGGATTAACTGGAAGTACATCGGCTATCCCGATCCGAATTTGCAGAAGTTACGGGGGGATGGCCTTTCGTTTGTTCCTGACCGCAACGCCGGCGTTTGGAAGCGGGTGTTCCTGAGCGCCACGGGAAAGGTGATGATCCGCAACCCGTATGTTGTGACGGATCTCCCCTTGCCCGCCGTCAGCCCCGCCTCGCTCACCGTCTATTGCGACCTGAGAAACGGAACTTCCAGCCAGGTCTCTGGAACCCTTCACGGAACCATTACACGGCCCGGCAAGCCCGCCATTTCTTTCAGCCGGAACGTGACGCTCGCGGGGAATGAGACGAAGGAAGTCGCATTCGCGCCGTCCGATTACCCCGGTTTGACGGTGCACAACCCGGACCTGTGGTGGCCTTATGAATGGGGCGAGCCGGCGCTCTATCAGTTGACGCTGCACTTTAGCGAAGGCGGCCGCGCGTCCGACTCATCGGCCATTCATTTTGGCATTCGCAAGGTGACGCAGCATCGGGACTCCGACGATCAGTTTCCCAACGTGGGTGCGGGCGGAAACTTCTATCTGCAGGTGAACGGGAAAGATTTTCTGGTGCGGGGCGCCTGTTACACGCCCGACCTGCTCTTTAAGAACGACCCGAACCGCGACCGCGCCATCGCCCTTTACGCGAAAGACATGGGCATGAACATGCTCCGGTGGGAATTGAAGATCGCAGACGACACGATGCTCGACCGCGCCGACCACGAAGGCATTCCGGTGATGCAGGGCTGGATGTGCTGTATGCAGTGGGAGATGTGGAAGCAGTGGGACGCCGAAGACCATTGGGTGGCGCTCGCGAGCCTGCGCGCGCGCATTCGCAATTTGCGGCATCACGCCGCCGCCTTTATCTGGGCGGACGGCAGCGACGGACGGCCCCCCGACGCCCTGCGCGACAAGTACCACAAGGTTCTCAAGGAGCTGCACTGGCAGAATGCGGTGGTCGACACCGTCTCTAATTACAAGAAAGATGCTGAGGGCCATACGCTTTGGGATGGCATCCATATGCTCGGTCCCTATTCATGGCGCCCGCCCTACTACTGGTTCAACGGAGCATTCCCTGCAGCGCAAGGCTCTTGCGCCGAGCAAGGCGACAACGAGAGCATTCCGCCGTTTGAGAGCCTGAAAAAGTTCATCCCCGCCGATAAACTGTGGCCGATTAACGACGACTGGTATTACCATGCCGGCGCGAATCGCGGCAATAGCACGCTCGAAACTATTCGAAAGGTGGTCGCTCAGCGGTACGGCGAGCCCTCCAGCGCGGAGGATTTCTGCAAGAAGGCGCAACTCGCTCACTACGAGAACACGCGCGCCCAGTTTGAGGGCTTTGCCGCCAACGGCTGGGCGACTCACAAAATGACGCTCTACTGGATGCTCAATAGCCATTGGCCGTCCTTCTTCGGCCACCTGATCGATTACTACCTCAAGCCAGGCGGGGCGTACTTCGGCGCGAAAGGCGGGCTGAGGCCGCTCAACATTGTTTTCGATTATTACGCTACCGGCGACCGCCAGACGGCGAACATTTACCTGGTGAACCAGACGCTGGAAAGGCGCCGTGGACTGAAGGCCTCCGTCACGATTTACGACCTTGACGGCAAGGTCCAGCTTTCCAGAACGGTTGCAGACGAAAGCCTTGGGCCGCTGTATCGAAAGCGAGCGCTTACGATACCCAGAGCCGCCGGCGTGAGCTCGGCCTACTTCGTCCGCTGCCAACTTGCGGATCAGGCGGGGAAACCCGTCGTCGACAACGTTTATTGGCAGTCTACTACGGACGACGCGCTGGCCAATCCACCGCGCGACGTCGCGTTCACCGTGGACCAAACCAGCTGGGCTAATTTCACCGCTTTGAATACGATGCCCAAAGCGGAGCTCGAAATATCCGGCGAGGCCCGCCGGGAGGGAGAAGAAACGCGCGCATCCATCACGCTGAAGAATCGGTCCAGCCAAGTCGCATTCTTCGTACGGGCCGAAGTGTGCAAAGGACAAGGCGGCGAAGAGGTGTTGCCAGTTATTTATGAGGACAATTATGTGACCCTGTTTCCGCACGAGGAACGAACGCTTTGGGCGCGGTTTTGGACTTCCGACCTCGGCGGCCAGAAGGCTTATCTGCGGGCCGAGGGTTATAACGTGGCGCAGCGCGTCGAGGCTCTCACTTGATTGGGGCAGCTTGCCGCAATCTGCTGATCGTAGCGCGGAGCGGACCCTGGACAGCGGCCGCTGGGTGTTATTTACAACAAGCTTTCGACAGGAAGCAAACGGAAGCATATTGAAGGGAGTTGTCACCATGAGTTCACCAAAACCGTCCGGGTCGCCTTCCCTTTACTGGCTCGCGGCGCTCCTTCTCGCCTTGAGCAGTTTGCCCGCA
>JBOGJY010000481.1:0-6228 GCA_050745325.1 Terriglobia bacterium | reverse complement strand
CCGCTACAACACCTTTTCCCGAGTTTTCACACAGCCCCGTCATGGGCGGAAGCCATGGGCTATATTCTGCCGCTCCTACGGAGCTGGCTTATTCAATGAACTTCGGTAACACGACAATAGCTGAACTCTGAAAGCATTTTTATGAAGCCGGTTGAGGAAATTCGGGCCGCTCTCGACATTGTTAAGGTGGTGGGCGACTCTGTGAAACTCCGCAAATCGGGGGCTAACTTTGTGGGACTGTGCCCATTTCACCAGGAAAAGACTCCCTCCTTCGCAGTTCATCCCACAAAGCAAATCTTTCACTGTTTCGGCTGCGGCGTAGGAGGAGACATTTTCAAGTTTGTGATGTTGCTGGATAACGTCACCTTCCCGGAGGCGGTTGAAAGGCTCGCCGAAAAGGCGAATATCACGCTGACCGACCGCTGGAGTCCCAGCCATGACGACGTCGCGGCAAAAGAACGGGCCATCCTCCACAAGATGCATGAGGTTGCGGCTCAGTTCTTCGCTTCTCAGTTGGGATCAAGCATCGAGGGACGCGCGGCGCGCGCTTATCTCGAGGACCGCGGACTGACCAGCGAGACGATTGCTAGCTTCCGGCTGGGGTACTCTCCCTCGACAGGATCGGCGCTCGCGCAGCAGCTCTCCGAAGCAGGTTTTACCCCGGAATCGATGGAAACTGCGGGCCTGGTGATTCCGGGCCGCGACGGGCGGCGGCCGCTCGACCGGTTCCGGCGGCGCGTGATTTTTCCTATCGCCAATGAGAGTGGCAAAGTGGTGGCCTTTGCCGGCCGCACCCTTGGGGATGAGGAACCGAAGTATCTGAATTCTCCTGAAACGCCCATCTACACCAAGAGCCGGATCCTTTACCATCTGCACCAGGCGGCTCCCGAAATCCGCAAGCAAGACTGCGCGATTCTTGTGGAAGGATACATGGATTCGATCGCGCTGGCCTCGTTTGGCATTACCCAGGTGGTTGCGTCGTGCGGAACCAGCCTGACGGTGAGCCAAATCCGGCTGCTTGGCCGCTCGACGCGCCGCGTCGTTGTGAATTTCGATCCCGATTCCGCCGGCGTCGCGGCAACCGAAAGATCGCTGGGATTGTTCCTGGAAGAGGGGTTCGAGGTGAGAGTGCTGAGCCTGCCCGGGGGTCTCGACCCGGACTCGTTCATTCGCAAACAGGGCGCCACCGCCTACCGGGAGCTTCTGGCTAGGGCTCCGGCCTATCTCGACTATCTCACCGACCGCGCGATGGCCGCCCAGGACCTCTCCACGCCGGAAGGTAAGGTGCGCGCGGCAAACGCCGTGCTCCCTTACCTCGCCAAGGTCAGCAATGCAATGTTGCGGGATGAGATGGCTGCCCGGCTGGGTGAGCGATTGCGTCTGGATCAACGGCTTTTGAGGGATGAGCTAAAGCGCGCGGCGCATAGTGGTGAACCGGAGATCCAGGCGCCGGCCGGGACGGCAACTTCCGAGGCAAGCCCGGCAGAAAAAGAATTGCTTCGGGCTTTCCTTGCCCATGCGGAGCTCGCGGCGGAATTTTTGGGACCCTTAATCACAGAGGGGCTTTGCGAAGGTCTTTCGACAGCAAGTCTGTTGCGCAAAATATGGGCGGAATATACCAGTCAGGGAAGCCTTGATCTCCGCCGCCTGACGGATTCGCTGTCTCCCGAGGAGCAGCGATGGGTGTTTGAGCTTCAGTTTGCGGCAGGAGAGCCGCCCGACCGCCAGCGCGCCGTATCGTCCTTAAAGGCTCTGAAGCGGCGCAAGATGGAACAGGAGCGGGCTTCCTTACAGGGTGCAATTGAGCAGGCTCAGCGTGACGCCGACACCGAAACCTTCAATCGTCTTTGGGAAGCCAAACTTCAACTCACCAGAGAACTCGCCCAGTTACGGCAGGCCTAGCCCAGCCTCAACCGAACCCAACGGACCTAAGAGCCAGCAATCGTATAAAAGTAGTAAAATGCACCTATGCGGATAAGGCTGGTTTTGATTATCTCGTTGATTGCCGGCATCACCATCGTGTCCTACCTTTTTGCTATCTACCAAGTGAAATCGCAGCAGCGCGCGTTGAAAGACGGAATTGTGCAGCGTTCTGAGGTGCTTGCGGAAAGCCTGGAGGTGGGGATCGAGCCGTACATCGAAAGCCGGTCCCATCGTGAGCTAAAGCGGTTCATTGAGGGCTTTGGGAGCCGCGTCAGGCTCGTGGGAATTGTGCTTTACAGCGACGGAGGCCGGGTGTTGGCCGCGAGCTCCGGTTTTGCCCAGCAATTGAAGACCGTCCCGCCACCGATTGACACCGCCATTGCTGAGGATAAAGGCGCAGGCGCCTTCTTCACGCTCAATCACAAATTGACCCACGTTTACGCGCTGCCCCTCCATCGCGATCAAAAGCTGGAAGGCGTGCTGGCGGTGTTCACCGACGCTAGCGACATCGGCGCACAGAGCTCTGCGGTGTGGCGGGCCACATTCATTCGCGTGCTTGTAGAGATGCTGATTGTCGCCGCCATTACGCTGCTGGTGATCCGCTGGGTAATGGTCGCGCGGATCCGCCAGATGGCGCAATGGATGCAAGAGTTGCGCTCGGGTAATACCCCAGTGCGCCCCCTTCTTCCGGATCAGGACCTGTTTAAACCACTGGCGCGGGAAGCCACTCACCTGGTGCGGAGCCTTGCGGCAGCGCGGGCTGCCGCAGAGGAGGAGGCGCGCTTACGCGAGGCGGGCGAATCCCTCTGGACCTCGGAGCGGCTGCGGATTTTTGTTCAAAGTAAGCTGGACGGCTGCCGCCTGTTCGCGGTCTCAAACCGGGAGCCTTACGAGCATCTCCACCGGGGAAAGGAAATCGACTGTATTGTTCCGGCGAGCGGTCTCGTGACCGCTCTCGAACCTATTTTACGCGCCTGCGAAGGGACGTGGGTGGCTCACGGCGTGGGCGACGCCGACCGCGAGACGGTGGATGATCATGACCACATCCGTGTCCCTCCCGAAGAGCCGCATTATACGCTGCGCCGAGTATGGCTCAGCAAGGAAGAGACCCAAGGATACTACTACGGCTTTTCCAATGAGGGCATGTGGCCGCTCTGCCATATCGCTCATGCTCGCCCCACGTTCAGAGCCGAGGATTGGACCAGCTATCAGGAGGTCAACCGCAAATTTGCGGATTCAGTGCTTGAAGAAATGCAGGGGGAAGAACGGCCCGTGGTGCTTGCCCAGGACTACCACTTCGCGCTGCTGCCGCAAATGGTGAAAGAGAAGTTCCCTTCCGCGCGGATTGCGATTTTCTGGCACATTCCCGGGCCTAACCCCGAGGCTTTTGGCATCTGCCCGTGGCAGCGCGAGCTGCTCGAAGGTTTGCTGGGCGCCGATCTGATCGGCTTCCACACGCAATCGCATTGCAATAATTTCCTGGAAACGGTGGATCACGCGCTGGAATCCCGCATCGACTGGGAGCGATTTGCCGTCAACCGGGGCGGGCATTTCACTCTCGTCCGGCCTTTTCCGATCAGCGTGGACTTCCGTGAAAATCATCACGATTCGAACCCTTCAGCCGGGTCTGTCTATCTCGAGCGAAGGGCGCTTCTCCGCGAGCACGGGGTAGAGGCGGCCTTTATGGGGATCGGCGTGGATCGTGTCGATTATACTAAGGGAATCCTCGAAAGATTTCAGGGCATCGAGCGCTTCCTGGAAAAGTATCCGTCCTACAAGGGACAGTTTACCTTCATACAGATCGGCGCTCCCAGCCGGACCCATATCAAGCGGTATCACGACCTGCTCGCAGACGTCGAGTCCGAGGCGGATCGGATCAATTGGAAGTTCCAGACCCCCTCCTGGAGGCCCATCGTCTATCTCAAAAGGCTCCACACCCACCAAGAGATCGAGCGGTACTATAAGTTAGCCGATGTCTGCATGGTGACGTCGCTTCACGATGGCATGAATTTAGTCGCTAAAGAGTTCGTCGTCTCCCGCGATGATGAACAGGGAGCTCTGATCCTCAGCCGCTTCACCGGCGCCTCGGCCGAGCTGCGCGACGCGCTGGTGGTCAATCCTTATGACACCGAGCAACTGGCCGGCGCTATCTACTTCGCGCTGGAGATGGACCCAGAGGAAAGAACGGCCCGCATGAGGCGCATGAGACGTGTGGTGAAAGACCACAATATCTTCCGGTGGGCGGGTAATCTGATCAACGAGCTTTCCGAGGTGCGCGCGGAGACGATTGAAGGCGTGCAGGTGTGACCAGTCTTGTTGAGAATTACCTATTATAGTGACAACGTTCACTGGCGCCGCGCTCGGAGCCTGCCCTAACGCAGGAAGGGAGCGCCGGAATTCCGGCGGTCAGAGGCCGCCGCTACAATAATGGGCGCCACTATAATAGGTAATCCTCAGTAGGAATATGACGTCTGGAATTTTGAATTAGCTGCGCCCGCCAGGATTGCGCCTTTCCGGGTATTGTGAATTGACCGCTATTTCATGGGACAAACAAGACGAAGTGAAAATTTCCGCCGGCCTTCTTTTCTTAAAAAATGGCCGGAGGCGTTAGGACGCCTTCGCCGGGCGGAGCGTATTGTCCTGTTTCTCGATTTTGACGGAACGCTAGTGGGCTTTAAGCGGAATCCGGAGGATGTACGGCTCGATGATTCTGGGCGCCGGCTTCTCGAACGCCTGTCGCGCCATCCGCGCGTCGACCTCGTGTTCATAAGTGGCCGCCGTCGTGTGGACTTGAAAAGACGGGTAGGCGTGCGTGGCGCAGCCTATTTCGGGCTGCACGGTTTTGAGAGCCGCGCAGGGATTCGCTTAAGCGCGCCTTCCCGGCGCTGGCTCGCTCGCATCTGCAAGCTCGTGAGCAGACGCCTTCGCGGCCTTCGGGGCGTCTGGCTGGAGGATAAGCGTTCCAGTCTGGCGTTACATTACCGGGATGCTCCGGCTGCAGCGGCTGCGAAGGCTCGCACTGCGGTGAAACAAGTGCTCGCCGCAGAGCGCGCTCCCTTGCGCGTTCTGCGAGGGAAAAAAATCTTGGAAATGCTGCCTCCCGAGATTGAAGGCAAAGGCGCGGCGGCTTCCGCGCTTGTGCAAAGCCTTGGACCTGGCGCTCTGCCCGTCTATTTCGGTGATGACGCTACTGACGAAATGGCTTTTGTAGCCTTGCGGAAGCTGGGCCGCAACGGTGGACCCCATCCGGTGACCGTTCACGTGGGCAGTGGCAGCCGGACCGAAGCCCAGTATCGCGTGCGCACGGTGAACGAGGTGAGAATCTGCCTCGAGTGGTTAGCTGAGACACTTTCCTGAAGTAAGTAAAGATCGATGGCCAATGGACCTTGTCCGGCGCGGCTGCGCCCCCGCTTCAGAAGCCGGCGCAACTCATGCTAGAAATCACCAGCCCGGCCAATCCGCTGATCAAAGTTTTTCGCCGCTCTCTCGAAAAAGGCGCCACCCGCGAGGGCTGGCTGGCCGTGGAAGGGCCGTTGCTGGTTCGGGAGGCGCTGCGCGCCACGGCTCAGAATGGGGAAAGACCAAAAGGGCGCTGCGAGTGTTTCATCCATACGGTTCTTGTGGCGCGGGGAGCGGCCCCTGGATTTGCGGATTTGCTGGCGAGCCTGCCTGCCGAAACTGAAGTAGCGGCGGCGCCCGATGCGCTTTTTGAGCGTGTGGCGGCTACGGTCACGCCGCAAGGCATCGCCGCGCTGGTTGAGGTCCGGCCTCCCGGGATCGAAGCGATTCTCGGTATCGAGAATGTTCTGCTCATCGTGGCGTTTGGCTTGCAAGACCCCGGCAACCTTGGAACGATTTTGCGCAGCGCCGAGTCGCTGGGAGCGGACGCGCTGATTACGCTGAAATCAACAGTCAACCCTTCGAACCCCAAGATTCTGCGCGCTTCGGGGGGCGCGCTCTTCCGGCTGCCGGTGTTTTCGTCGCTTGACCCAGAGCGCCTTTTCGGGGAGTTGCGCCAAGCGCGCATCAGAGTGGCTGCCACCGACAGCCATAGCCCGAACAGCATCGCAGAAGCCGATTTGCGCGGGCCGTTGGCCTTCTTGATCGGAAATGAAGCGGCCGGGCTGCCCACTGTAGTTTCGCCGGATGTAACGCTTGCTGTTCCCCTACGCCCCGGCATTGATTCTCTTAACGCCGCCGTGGCCGCCGGGATTATTCTCTATGAGGCAGCGCGTCAGCGCGGGTTTCGTTACTATTGAGCTTTACATATTATGGTGACAACTTTCCCTGTAGCGGCGCTCTCTG